>VXNE01000398.1 GCA_009840715.1 Gammaproteobacteria bacterium | reverse complement strand
CCGGCGCCGATCGACGCGGCCGCCGGCAACGCATCCCTTCTGGTCTCGCTGAAGCGGGCGTCGCACGCCCTGGCGGGACGACAGGCATTCCGGGTCCTGATCTCCGATGTCGGTGCGGTCGGGCTGACCTCCGCGACGCCGTCCGCGCGCGCTGGCCTCCCGCTGGTTGCCTGGATGTGCCCGGGATCGGAGGGGATCCGGATCGACGGGTGTGAAAAGGGGGGATAGGCCGGAGGTTTGCAGTTCCACCTCCGGCGGATGAACAGGGTGCGAACGAGCCGCGCCTTGAGGTCCTTCAGTTGGTGGAGGGCGACGGGTAACCTCGGGGCACGTTCGGAAACCTTGGTTGGTACTCCGTCCGTCCGGCGAGGCGGTGGGGCGCGCACGCGACGCGGCTGGGAGGAAGTCTGTGTCTGGCGACATCGATTGCGTGGTCTTCTCCGGCGGCGGGGCGCGCTGCTTCTGGCAGGCCGGGTTCTGGGAGGCGGTGCGGTCGAGCTTGCCCCAGCCGCGGGCGGTGAGTGCCGTCAGCGGTGGCGCCGCGATTGCCGCCATCCTGCTCTCCGGGGGCTGGACCCGGTTCTTCCCCAGGTTCCTGGAACTTGTGGCGGACAATCCGGGGAACGTGCACTTCGGCAACCTGCTGCGATCGGGATCCGTCTTCCCTCATCCCCGGATCTCACGCGACTCGTTCCTGCACTCGGTTTCCGCGCGCGCGTTGCAACGTTTGCGGGCCGGTCCGGATCTCAGGATCGTCATTTCGCATCCGCCGCGTTGGCTTGGAGCCTGGCTTGGCGCTTTGGCCGCGGCCGGTATCGACGGGCTGGAGGGCCTGCTCACGCGGAGACCGTACACTCGCTGGGTAAGGTCTCTCGGCTTCGAGACCAAGGTGGTCCGGGCGCGGGAGTGCGCCGATCCGGAAGCGCTGGTCCGTGCAATCTTCCAGTCCTCCGCCGCGCCGCCGGTCTTCCCAGTCACTCGCCTCGGCGGTCGCCCGGCCCTCGACGGTGGCCTGGTGGAATATGTGCCGCTGTCGGTCGTGTCGGATTGCCGGCGACCGCTGGTGCTGCTTTCACGCTACCGGGCGACGCTGCCGGGTAGTGCCCGCGAACGGTACGTGTGCCCGTCGAAACCTGTGCCGGTGGCGCCCTGGGACTTCGCATCCCCGGACAGGGTGATAGCGACCTTCGAGTTGGGACGAGCGGACGGCGCGCGCTTCGTCGAACAGGTGGCGGGCGGTCGTGGATCAACCTCGGGGAAGCGGCGCGCATAGCTCCAGCGCGTGGCCGTCCGGATCCGAGAAGTAGGCCGACCTCGCTGGCATCCAGTCGTGCGTTACCGGTCCCTCCACGTCGACGCCGCGTTCCCGGAGTGCGGCGACGGCAGCGTCCAGGTCTTCGTCGCGCACGGTGAAGGCGACGTGCAACGACGACCACCCCTCGGGGTCCTCCTGCAGCACGACCATCCCGTCCGGTCCGCCGGCGCGCAGGAACAGCCAGCGACGGGTCTCGTCCCGCAGGCCGACCTCGAGTCCGAGCACGTCCCGGTAGAACGCCTCGGCACGCGCCAGTTCCCGCACCGGCAATGCGACTTCGTAGATACCCCGGATCCCGAGCACCTGCCGCCCGCCCATCAGAGTCGCTCGACGACAAAGAACACGATGCCGAACACCACCGGAAACGCCAGGGCGACGTAGGCGAAGACGTTCAGCACTTCGTTCTGTTTCGAGTCCTCGGAGAGCCGCAGCCGCGGACCGATGGCGAACCACGCGAGTACGGCCGCGATGAACGACAGGGTCAGCGAGAGGACGACGGCGGCCATGTGAGGTCTCGGTCTACGGCCGCATCGGGAACGTTGTCGGGCCCTTGAGATCGTCGAGCAGGGGTTGGATCCAGTCGATCCACTGGCAGAGGACGGGGCGCGTCTCCCGCGGGTCGATCAACTCATGCACGGCGAACGACTCGGCGCGGGGGAACGGCGAGCGTGCGGCGCGCAGGCGGTCCTCCAGTTCCCGGCGCTTGGCGGCCGGGTCCTCCGCGCCGTCGATCTCGCGGTGGAAGGCCACGGCGACGCCGCCCTCGAGGGGCAGCGCGCCGCTCTCGACGGAAGGCCACGCCAGGACGTACGCGTCCGGTCCGTAGTGGGCGGCCGTGGCCACCCCGAAGCCCTTGTGCACCTGGATGGCCGCCCACGGCACGGAAGCCTGGGCCGCGGCGCAGACCGCCGCCATGCCGTAACGGATGGTGCCGTTGCGCTCCGCCTCGGGACCGATCATGAACCCCGGCTGGTCCACGAAGTTGACGATCGGGAGGTGGAACGTGTCGCACATCTCGACGAAGCGTCGGTACTTCAGCCCCGTTTCCGCCGGCATCGCCCCGGCGTAGACATTGCCGTCGTTGGCCAGTACGCCGCCGGGCTGGCCGTCGAGCCGCGCCAGCCCGACGATCTGGCTGGGCCCGTAGGTGGCGCCAAGCTCGAAGAAGGAGTCGAGGTCCACGATCATCCGCACGATCTCGCGCATGTCGAAGCCCGCGTTGGAGTCCCGCGGTACGGCGGTGAGCAGGTCCTGTTCCATCCGTTCCGGATCGTCCTCCGACGCCATGCGTGGCGCCCGCTGGTGGACGCTCGACGGCAGGTAGCTCAGGAAGCGCCGCGTCTCGTCGAAAGCGGCGTACTCGTCCTCCGCGATGTTATCGACGATGCCGCTGGTCGCGTGGACCTGCGCGCCTCCGAGTTCGTCCTTCGACAGGCGCACGCCGAGGGCCCGTTCCACCAGCGCCGGTCCGCCGATCAGGATCTGGGCGGTGTGCCGGGTCATGACGGAGAAGTGCGACGCCACCAGGCGACCGGCCGGGAACCCCGCGACCGCGCCGCCGGCGATGGACACGATCGGGACCTGGCCCATGGCGTCCGCGATGATGCGGAAGCGCGGCGCGCTGAACACCGGTTCGCCTACCGTTCCGCCCTTCCGGCCGCCTCCCTTCACGCTGCCGCCGCCCCCTTCGAGCATCCGGACCAGGGGCACGCGGTACTGCACGGCCAGGTGTTCGGCGTAGACGCTCTTGCGCAGCCCCGCGGCGTTGGGGGAACCGCCCTTCAAGGTGAAGTCCTCGCCGCCGACCGCGACGCGCCGGCCCGCGATCTTCCCGAAGCCCACGACGTAGTTCGCGGGCACGTACCCGGTGAGGTCGTCCTGGTCGTTGTAGTCCGGGGTCGCGGTGGCCCTGCCGTGCTCCTGGAAGGTGTCGGGGTCAAGGAGTGCGTCGATCCGTTCGCGGATGGTCAGCCGGCCGCGGGCGTGCTGCTTGGCAATGCCCTCCTTGCCGCCCTGCTGCTTCGCGAGGTGACGCCGGCGCTCGATCTCGCGGACTTCCTGCTCCCAGCTCATGGCTTTCCACCGGTCTCGTCGGCGCCAGGCGGCGGGACGAGGCGCTGCTCCTCGGATGCGAAAGAACGCGCAAGTTTGGCACACGCGGTGGATCGGGCCAAACGAACGCGCGACGGTAGACGGAGTGGATGCTCGGGACTGGAATCTAGCTAAAAGATAGTGTTAAGTTATCTATGTGATATCACTTCGGAGACACGAGAATGATCCAGGAAATCCCCAGAACGGCAACGTCCGGCGTCCTCATGCTGGTGGTCCTGCTGGTGGCGACCGCCGCCGATGTCGCCTGGTTCGTCCTGGGCATCCTGAATGGCGGCGTGCTGTCCATGGTCGCGTCCGCCCTGCTCCTGCCCGTCCTTATCTTCCTGCTCGCGGGGCTCTTCATGGTGAACCCGAACGAGGCGCGCGTCCTGCAGCTCTTCGGCCGGTACGTGGGGACGGTCGGTGACCAGGGCCTCCGCTGGGCGAATCCCCTCTACTCGAAGCGGCGCATCTCGATCAGGGTGCGCAACTTCGAGACGGACCGCTCCAAGGTCAACGACGCGGAGGGCAATCCCATCGAGATCGCCGCGGTCGTCGTGTGGAGGGTGGTGGACACGGCCGAGGCGACGTTCGAGGTGGACGACTACGTGAACTTCATGCGCGTACAGAGCGAGTCCGCGGTGCGGAACCTCGCGACGCAGTACCCCTACGATACGCGCGACGAGGCGCAGACCTCGCTCCGGGGGAACGCGGAAGAGATCGCCCAGAGGCTCCAGACCGAGATCCAGGGACGTCTGCACAAGGCCGGACTCGAAGTGCTCGAGGCGCGCATCACGCACCTCGCCTATGCGCCGGAAATCGCCTCGGCGATGCTGCAGCGCCAGCAGGCGGGGGCGATCATCGAGGCGAGGGAACGCATCGTCGAGGGCGCGGTCAGCATGGTGCAGATGGCCCTCGGGGACCTCTCGGACCGCGGCATCGTGGAGCTCGACGAAGAGCGGAAGGCCGCCATGGTCAGCAACCTGCTGGTGGTGCTTTGCGGAGAGAGGGGGACCCAACCGGTCCTCAATACGGGATCGCTCTACCAGTAGGAGCGGGGGACCAGCGATGGCGCGCAAGTCGTTCCTGCTGCGCACGGACCCCGAGGTACTGGCCGCCCTGCATCGCTGGGCCGGCGACGAACTGCGCAGCGTGAACGCGCAGATCGACTACGTGTTGCGGCGGGCGCTGCGGGACGCGGGGCGATACCCGGGGCGCGAAGCGGTGGGGCTGCAAGACTCGTCGGACTCGCAGCAAAGCCGGGACGAGACCAGCACGGGCTGACATCGAGCGGACGCGGCCGCTCAGGACTGTTTGGAGTCGTCGTCAGTCCGCTTTCGCCGCACCTGCCAGAACACCGCGCCGGCCCCAAGCAGGAGGGTCCCGGGACCGATCAAGCTACCGTATTCGAGCAAGAGGTTTCGCGCCTCTTCCGATGTCCAAACCGACACGAGCAGCCCGAGAAGGACCATCAGCGAACCGCCCGCGATGACCAGCCAGCGGTCCTGCATGGCGGGCAATTCCTCGCGAACCACTCTGCGGATCCTATCGGTCAGCCCGTCTTGGGCGCGTACGGTCTTCTCGACATCCCTCTCGAGCCTTTCGATGGCGTCTCGGATGTCAGCGTACTCGTGCGTAACCGTCTTGAACTGATCGTCGATCGCCTTGAGCCGGGTACCCAGGGCGTTCCATGGAAATCCCGACTTGATGACGCGCTCCAGAAGGGCATCGGGACCTTCCGCCGTTGCCGAGTCCTCCCAGTCTGCGGCCCGCATGCCAGTCGGGGCTCCCGACCGTTCCGAACGGATGTAGCCTTCCCGGCCCTGATAGGCTCCCTCGTAGAGTGCCTCCGGCCGCTCACCCTTCGCCAGCTTGAGTATGGCCAGGCGGAACAGCCGTTCCTTGAAGACGAATCGCCGCTCCTCACTGGAGGAGTTGGCAAGCGTCCAGTTGAGAGTGCCTTGGTAGCCCGCATCGACCTGTGTAGTGGGGGCCACTACGCCTTCCCGCTGCAGGTCGGTAGTGGGACTGACCACGGCGTGGAGATCGCAGTCCGGAAAATGCGCTTCCACGGTGTCGCGCCGGAAGTCGATGGTCTCCAGTGCGGTGAGCGCAACAGATTGCCCGGGGGCGACCTTGATACCCTTCTTGCTTCCGGGGCCATCCCCTAAGCTGAACTCTTTCCCAGTGGTCAGGAACTCACCGTTGGAGCCAAGCCTCAGGACGTAGGAGTTGGGTCGCACACTCTTGGGATCGCCATTCACGATGACCGACCCCAGGATGTTCATGATCTCGCGATCATTGAGCAACTCAGCCACGAGGTGATCCGTCTCCTCTATCCTACGGAAATCAAAGCGCCTGCGGTGGCCCGAGTCAATGTCGCCCGCGCGAGCGTGACCCATGTCCTCGGTCGTCGGCCCGCCGGCGTGCAACTCCTTCGCATCCGTGAGCGTACTCAGGTGTCCAGCACCAGCACGATCTGATCCTCCTCCACCTGGTCCTCCTCCCGGACCAGGAGTTCGGAGACCGTGCCGGGCGCGGGGCTCTCGACGGGGATCTCCATCTTCATCGACTCCAGGATCAGCAGGACGTCGCCTTCCTCGACCCGGTCTCCGACTCCGACCTCGACCTTCCAGACGTTGCCGGTGACCTCGCTCTCGACTTCGACCCGCGCCATGGCGTCGTTCTCCCCGCACTGTCGCCAAAGGTCGCGGGTTATAGCAGATCGTCGAGGAAACGGGTATGGAGGCGGCCGGCGATGAAGGGCTCGCTCGCCAGCACGTCGCGCAGCGCGTCCCGGTTGGTCTCGACGCCGCGGACTTCGAACGCCTTGAGGGCGACGAGCGTCCTCCCGATCGCCTGCTCCCGGGTCGTGCCGGTGCCGATCACCTTGGCGAGCAACGGATCGTAGTAGGGCGTGACGGTCTGCCCTTCGCGGTAGGCGACCTCGGCGCGCACGCCGGTCATCCGGGGTAGACGAAACGTCAGCAGGCGGCCGGCGGACGGCAGCATGCGTACCGGGTCCTCGGCGTAGACGCGGGCTTCAACGGCGAACCCCGACAGCGCGACTTCGGCGGGAAGGACATCGGCGAGCGGCGCACCGGCCGCGAGGCGGATCTGGGCCGCCACGAGATCGACGCCGGTGACTTCCTCCGTGACGCCGTGCTCCACCTGGAGCCGGGCGTTCGTCTCCAGGAAGCCGAACTCCCCATCCGCCAGGAGCGTCTCGACGGTCCCGAGGCTGTCGTAACCGAGCGCCTCCAGCGCCGAAGCGGCACGTGCGGCGACCGCGTCGACGGCGTCGCGGTCCACGTTGGGCGCCGGCGACTCTTCGATGAGCTTCTGGTGCCGCCGCTGCACCGAGCACTCGCGCTCGAACAGTGCGGCGGCGCGTTGGCCGTCGCCCAGTATCTGGAACTCGATGTGCCGCGGGCGGGCCAGGTACTTCTCGAGATAAACGCTGCCGTCGCCGAACGCGCGTTCGGCAAGGGTCGTCGCGGTACGGAATGCGAAGGCGAGTTCGGCCTCCGTGGCCGCGACCGTCATGCCGATGCCGCCGCCGCCGTTGGCGGGCTTCAGGAGCACGGGAAAACCGGTGTCCGCGGCCGCCGCGAGGGCCGCGTCCTCGTCGTCGAGCACGGCGCTGCCGGCGTGCACGGGAAAGCCGTGACTGCGCATGAGGGACCGCGCCTCGGTCTTGTGTCCGAGCGATTCGACGAGGTTGGCCGCGGGCCCGATGAAACGGATGCCGGCGTCGGCCACCGCGCGGGCGAAGGACGCGTTCTCGGCGAGGAACCCGTATCCCGGATGCAGGGCGTCCGCGCCGGCGGCGCGGGCCGCCGCGACGATGGCGTCGACGTTCAGGTAAGTGTCTTCGGGGAGGTATCCGGGCAGGCGCGCCGTAGCCGTCGCGGCTTCGAGGTGCGGGGCGTCGGCGTCGATGTCCGAGTAGGCCGCGACGCTCTCGACCCCGAGGTCCGCGCAGGCGCGCACGATGCGGCCGGCCACGGCGCCCCGGTTGGCGATGAAGACCCGCTGGAACATCGCCCCTGCCGTGGCTTCAGCCGGCGTCGCGGTACTCTCGCCACGCGGCGAGGTAGGCGTTCAGACTGCTGGTCGGCGCCGGGCCCGCGGCGGACCGGTCGCCGGGCACGTACGCGGCGGCGGCGCGCTCGACGCCGTGCAGGATGGCGGCGACCGTTGGCGCGTCGAGGTCCACGTCGAACATGTCCGTGGCGGGTCCCCCCTTGTGTTCGCGCGGCTTGGCCAGGGGCTGCGCTTGCATGGCGTCGTGCAGCGCCGCCGCCACCGGCGGCTCGACCCACTGTGCCGTGCGTGTCAGCATCCAGCGTGACAGGACGCGGGGATGGTCGCAGCGCGCCTTGTAGGTCTCCCAGTCCAACGTGGGCGTCGTCAGACGGCGTCGAAGTCCAAAGGTCCGCCGGTCAGGCGCTCGTAGGCTTCCAGGTAGCGGGCCATCGTGTTCTCGACGACCTCGTCCGGCAGGCGCGGCCCCGGCGGGGTCTTGTCCCAGGCGCCGCTGGCCACGACCGTCTCCAGGTAGTTGCGCACGTACTGCTTGTCGAAGCTCGGCTGCTCCCTGCCCGGCTCCCACACGTCCGCCGGCCAGAACCGCGAACTGTCGGGCGTGAAGATCTCGTCGATGAGCAACGGTATGCCTTCCCCGTCGATGCGGCCGAACTCGAACTTCGTGTCGGCGAGGATGATTCCCCGTTCGAGGGCGTAGGCGCGGGCGTCCTCGTAGAGCGCGAGGGTGGTGTCCCGGAGCCAGCCCATGGTCTCTTCGCCGACGATGGCCGCGCCCTCCTCGAAGGAGATGTTCTCGTCGTGCAGCCCGATCTCGGCCTTGGTGGAAGGTGTGAACAACGACCGTTCGAGCCGGTCGGAGTTGACCAGGCCCGCCGGCAGAGGAATGCCGCAGACGGTGCCGCTCGCCTGGTAGTCCTTCCAGCCGCTGCCCGTGATGTACCCGCGCGCGATGCACTCGACGGGCAGCACACGGGTGACGCGGCAGAGCATGATGCGGCCGCGCAGCGCTTCACGCTCGGCGTCGGTCAGGCCGGGGACGTCGGCGACGTCGGTGGACACGAGGTGATGGGCGATCCGGTCCCCTACGCGATCGAACCAGAAGCGGGAGATCTGCGTGAGGACGATGCCCTTGCCGGGCAGGCCGTTCGCCATCACGACATCGAACGCGCTGACCCGGTCCGTCGCAACGATCAGCAGGCCCGGGTCTCCCCCGGGTAGCGTGACGTCATAGAGGTCCCGTACCTTGCCAGAACGCTTGTTCGGCAATCCGAGATCGGTGCTGACGACCGGTTCCATCGTTGTCTCATCCTCCCGTTGTGTTGTCTTGTGGCGCCTGCCGCCGGAGACCTCGTCTACCCGGCAAGCCCCTGCTCGAAGTCCCCTATCAGGTCGTCCTCATCCTCGATGCCCACCGAGATGCGGATCAGCGAGTCCGCGATGCCCATGCTCGCCCGGCGTTCCGGGCCCATCTCGTGGTAGATGGTGTGTGCCACCGGGATGGCGAGCGTCCGGTTGTCCCCCAGGTTGCTCGACTTGACCACGACCCGCAGGCGGTTCAGGAACTCGAAGAGATCCACGCCGTCCTCCAGCTCGAAGCTGAAGAGCGCTCCCGGGTGGCGGAACAGCTCCCCGGCGAGCGCGTGCTCGGGGTGATCAGGCAACCCGGGGTAGTACACCTTCGCTATCCGATCATGCCCGTGCAGGTACTCCGTCAGGGCACGCGTGTTGGCGCACTGGCGCTCCAGGCGCAGGGCGAGGGTCTCCGAGCCGATCGCAATGTGGTGCGCGGCGTCGGGTCCCATCGCGGCGCCGAAATCTCGCAGCCCCTTCTTGCGAATCTGCTGTATGCCCCAGCGCTGGGCCTCGCCGGTGCGATACGTGTCGTAGATGTTGTCGAATGCGCCCCAGTCGAAGCGCCCGGTCTCCGTCACGGCGCCGCCGAGGGCGTTCCCGTGACCGCCAATGTACTTGGTGAGGCTGTTGACGATCAGGCTGGCGTCGACGGTGGCCGGCTGGAACAGCCAGGGGGACGTCATGGTGTTGTCGACGACGTAGACGAGACCGCGGTTCCGGCAAAGCTCCCCGATGCGTGCCAGGTCGCTCACCTGGGTGCGCGGGTTCGCGATCGTCTCGACGAACACGAGGCGGGTGTCGGGCCGTATCGCCGCCTCGACCGCGTCCACCCGCGTCGCGTCGACGAACGTCACGTCGATGCCGTGGACGTGGAAGCTTTGGAACAGGCTGTTCGTGTTGCCGAACAGGAACGAGCTCGAGACGAAGTGATCGCCCTGGCGCAACAGTGCGAAGAGCAGCGTGCCGATGGCGCCCATGCCCGTGCCGAAGCACACCGTCGCGACCCCGTCCTCCATCCGGCTGATCTTGCGCTCGAGCGCCGAGACGGTGGGATTGACCTGGCGGCCGTAGGAATAGCCGGAGTGCGTTCCCTGGAAGACGCCGGCCAAGTCCCTGGCGTCCTCGTAGCCGTACGCGACCGTCGCGTGCACGGGCTTGTGCAACGAGCCGTGTTCTATCGGGTCGAGCCGGTCCGAGTGGACGATGGACGTGGTGAATCCGGGGGATTCGTGCATCCGGAACAACAGCCCCTCGTGGAGCTACCCTTTCTGGGAGGGGCGCGGACTATACGCGACGCGCGTGTCCGACGGTAGCGGCTTCGCGGGACGCGGATTCGGCGTCGGCGCAGGCGGGTGCCGGTCCCGGTAGGGGGCGGTTGCCAGCAGCCCCGTTACCGTGTCGGCGGTCACCGGCTCGTCGAACACGAATCCCTGGCCTTCCCTGCATCCGAGCGTGCGCAGGTAATCGAGCTGTCCGGCGTTCTCGATGCCGTCGGCGAGCAGGTCGAGCCCGAGGCCCTGGGCGATCCCCGCGATCGCATCGAGCGCCCGCGTGTCCCCGGAAGTCCCGCGAACCTCCTCGACGAAGCCGCGATCGATCTTGAGCGCATCGATGGGCAGGCGCCGCAGGTGGTCGAGCGACGAGTACCCGGTGCCGAAGTTGTCGATGGCGACGCGGACGCCCCAGCGGCGCAGGCTCCTGAGCTTCGGCACAACCAGTTCGACGTCGTGCATCAGCGCGTTTTCGGTGATCTCCAGGGTGACGGCATCGGGCGCCAACCCGGCGGCATCCAGGGCTTCGCGAAAGCTCCGCACGAAGCCCGCCTGGTCGAGTTGCTGCGTGGATGCGTTGACGGAAAGGCAACAGTCCACGTGACCGATGCCGCGCCAGTTCGCGACCCGGTCGAACGCCTGGCGTTGCACCCACCCGTCGATCTCGCCAATCAGCCCCGCCTCCTCGGCGACGGGAAGGAACTCGTTTGCATCGACCAGGCCCCGCTCGGGATGCCGCCAGCGGGCCAGCGCCTCGACGCCGGTGATGGCGCCCGTGTCCAGATCGACCCGGGGTTGGTAGTACACCTCGATCTCTCCATCCGCCAGGGCCCCGCGCAGGTCGCGCTCCGCCGCCAGCCGGCTCGAGAACTTGAGGTTCATGCCGCCTTCGAAGAACTCGAAGCCGCCACCGCCCGTGCCTTTCGCGTGGTACATGGCCATGTCGGCGTTCTGGATCATCGCCCGGGCGGTGTTCCCCGCCTGCGGGTAGAGCGCGATGCCGGCGCTGGCGGCGATGTCGAGTTCGTTGCCGTCCACGACGAAGGGCGCGCTGAGCCCTTCGAGCAGCCGGCCGGCCGCGCCGGCCGCCTGGCGGCGCGTATGGACGTTGGGCAGCAGCACGGCGAACTCGTCGCCGCCGAAACGCGAGAGGGTGTCGCCCCGCTGCAGGTTCTCCTGGAGGCGCCTGGCGACGGCCTGCAGCACGCGGTCGCCCATGGCGTGACCGAAGCGGTCGTTGACCACCTTGAAACGGTCGAGGTCGAGGAAGACGAGCGTGGGGCCCCGCCTGCGGCCGGCCTGCTCGAGCGCTACCTCGAGCCGGTCCTCGAGCAGTGCCCGGTTGGGGAGTTGGGTCAGGACATCGTGATAGGCCTGGAAGTCCGCGGCCTGGCGATTCTCCTTGTCCTCGGAGATGTCCCGGGCCACGACGAACGCGCCCGCGAACGCGCCGTCGACGGTTCTGAGGCGGGTGACGGTCAGGTGCGCCCACATGGCGGTCGACTGCTGCGGACGCGGCCCCGCGACCTTCGGGTGACGCCTGAGCCGGAGTTCTGCCTGCCGCACGTCCCCGGGTCCCTTGCGGTCCTCGTCGAACAGGTTGCGCGCGATCTCCGTGTCCTCGGCGTCGACGAACTCGGCATACGGCTGGCCGAGAAGAACGTCGGCCTCGTATCCGAGGAGTCGCCGCACGGTCTCGTTGACGAAGCGGAACCGCCCGCCGCGGTCCACGACGCAAACGAGGTCGGGAGCGTTGTCGATCAGCAGACGGTGCAACGCCTCCTGCGGAGGCGCGGGCGAGGCGGTCTCGGTGTCCTCCCCGGCCTCGGCCTCGGACTCCATGCCCGGCAGGAGCTTCACCAGGGCGGCGAGGGAGACGGCCGGAAGCTGGTCTCGCAGGTGTTCGTCCATGCGCGCCGGCTATGATCGGTCAGACCGCAAAGTACCTGTCAGCGCTCGTCATTTCCAGTTCGGGTCCCGAACAGGTCGAAGACGCGGGCGAGCGCGGACAGGGCCAGGACATGGCGCAGGCGGCCGTCGCGCATCGCGGTCCTGATCTCTTCCTGGGTCGCGAGATGCACGTGGATCGCCTCGCCGAGCCCCGGGTCCGGTGCGCGCAGACGTTCCACGCCTTCCGCCAGGAAGTGGTGGCAGAGGTGCGGGTGGATCGCGGGATTCGGCTCGACGGCGCCCAGGCTCCGCCAGGTCCCGCCACCATACCCGGTCTCCTCGAGCAACTCCCGCTGGGCTGCGTCGAGCGGCGTCTCGCCGGGGTCCACCATCCCGCCGGGGGTCTCCAGGGTGCAGGCGCCCAGGCCGAAGCGGTACTGCTCGACCATGACGGACAGCCCGGACGCCGTCAGTGCGACGCAGTTCACCCAGTCCACGGATTCGAGCACGAGCCGCTTCAGCGGCTGCCCCCCGGACGGGTGACGCATCCAGTCGTAGCGGGCCTGCAGCAGGCCAAGGTCGGGTCCGCGCTCGGTGGATGTCCGGTCCCAGACCAGTTCGTCGGGGCCCGCGGGCGGCGTTGGCGCGTGCCTGCCGACGGCGGCCATGTCTTCCCCTGGCTCGTCGCTCATCGATATCCCGTCAGTTCCATGTAGCCGCTGCCGACACGGCGTCCGGCGGGAGTCTGCACGTGCACCAGACCCTCCCAGTACCGTATCGACGTGTCCATGACCTGGTCGTCGATCGCCGCCTCCACGATCAGCGTATCGCCATGGACACGGAGCCGCCACCGGAGGGGCCAGCGGACGTTCCGCCGGTCGCGCCACTCGCGTTGCGGGACCAGGTCGAAGTCGTCCGCGTCGAGATGCCGGGACCCGTCGGCATCAACCAGCAGCCCCTGGTCGTACTCGTCCGCGTGCCCGTCGCGACGACGGAGCTGGAAGACCATCAGGTCGCGGCCGTCGTCGAGGTGGAGCGCGAACCAGTCCCACCCGGCGTATTCGTCCGCGAGGACGCTGGTGCTCCATTCGCGGTCGAGCCAGCCATGCCCCGCTACCGAGACCGTTCCCCTGGAGGTGCGCACAGTCCCGCTCGCGCGCAGGCGGGGTATCGAGTAGTAGTAGGAAGCGTTGTCCGGGCCCTTGGCCGACAGCCCGCGGTCGCCCTGCGGGGACGGGGGGCGGTTGCCTTCGAGGGTCAGGTCGACGGCGAACTCGTCCTCAGCGGCGGTCAGCCGTAGCGGCAGGAAGGACTTCTGCGCGGAAGCGAGCCGCCAGCCTTCGATCCAGGCGGCGAACGGCGCGGCGCGCACGCCGGCGAGCCGGGGGTGGCCGCGGGCGAGCCGTTCCGCCTCGATGTGCCTCTCCCGGGTGACGTCGGTGAGGGCGAGGTGCCCCAGGAACACCTGTCCGGAACGCCATCCATCGCCGTCGTCCGGTACCGGAGCGGCCCGTAGCGCCTGACGGAAGAGGGTGAACTGGACGCCGAACTCCTCACCGGCCGCGGAGCGCAGGGCGACCGTCAGATACCACCACTCGCTCCGGAACCGCGGGTGCGGCCCGTGATCCGCCGGGAAGGAGAAAGGGACCACCCGATCGGCCACCCGGAAGCCCTCGGCCGCGGTCCCGCCCAGCACTTCCGCAAGCCGGAGGCCCTGGGCCGGTGCGTCCGTGGGCGAATCGCCGCAGGCGGCCAGGACCAGGGTTGCCGCCGCGAGGACTCGCCCTGCACCGTCACGCCAGTTCATGTCGGGCGGCTCCGGTGACCGCATGTGCGGCAGCCCGCGTCGGGGCAAGCCCCGCGAGCAGGGCGGCGGCGATGCCGAGCGCGACAGGGAGCAGGATGCTCCCCACCGTCGGGGTCCAGGGAATGGACCATCCGAAGGCGGCCGGATTGACCTCGACGCATAGCACCCACGCGATCGCGAGCCCGAGGGGGATCGCGAGCACGGCGGCGGCGATGCCGATCACGGCGTTCTGCTGCGTCGAGAGCAACGCGATGCGCCCCTGGCCGACGCCCAGCGTGTAGAGCAACCGGTTCTCGCCCCGTCGACGCGCCTGCAGTTCGGACAACGCGTTATAGAGCCCGGCGACCGCGACCAGCAGCGCGATCAACGTGAGCTGCGAAGCGATCTCGAAGGTGGCGTCGAACACCTCGAGCGCCAACCGCCGCAGTTCGACGTGGTCGCGCACATCGGCGCCGGGAAACCGCTCCTCCAGCGCCGCCGCCATGGCGTCGCGTTGGCCGTCGTCGGTCAGGACGGAGAAGCTGTCGTGGGCGACGCCGTCGAGCAGGGGTTCGAGATGATCCGCCACCGCGATGATGCGGGGGCCCGGAGCGCCATAGTCCCGGAACACGTGCGCCACCTCCACGGCGCGAGTCCCCCGCTTTCCCGCAAGCCGCACGGACGCGCCCGCCTCGACGCCCAGCGCCCGGGCCCCGTTCTCGTTCAGGAGCACGGCCTGTGGGAACGCGCTCCCGTAGCCGTAGCGCCGCGCCTCGGCCACGTCCCCCCGCGTGAGCGTCACCCGGGCCGAGATGCCGTCGAGGGAAACCGAGGCCCGGCCGTATGCGCGCACGTCGGTGACGCCGGGAGCGGCGCGCACCCACTCGAGCGATGCGGCCGTATCCGGTAGCGGGGCCGTGGTCTCGACGTGGACGCCCTCCCACAGGCGCTGGTCCAGCATGCCGGCGAAATCCCGCCGGAAGCTCTCGACCATGATGCCGATGCCGATGGCGGCGGCTACCGCCACTGACAGGGCCCCGACTGCGACGTGGACCTCCGAGAGCTGGTCCGCCACGGAGCGCACCGCGACGCGGTGCACGATGCCCACGGGTGGGCGGCCGCGTTCGAACAGCCGCTTGAGGGCCTGACCGGCCCCCGGTACGACGACCGCGATCTGCAGCAGGCAGAGCGCGAGCACGATGCCGAAGGCCCCGGCGAGCGTCCCGGACCATACGGAGAGGACGAGCAGGAGCGTGGCGCCTGCCGCCCAGCCGTACCGGAGGGCACGGATGCGGGATCGGACGGCGGCCGCGAACGCCCCGAGGCCAGCCACGGCCACGCCGCAGGCGCCTCCCTTGGCAACGGCCACCGCGGAGAGCGACAGGATGTCCTGCGACGGCTGCGGCCCCTGGACGAGCAGCGCCGCGAGCGCCCACCCCGCGCCGATGCCGAGACCCGCCCCGAGGAGACCGAGCAGGATTCCTTCGCCCACGAAGAGCAGGCGCAGCGACCCGCGCGGCACGCCGAGGGCGTCCAGTTGGGTGTCGCTGGCGCGCCGGCGCGCGACGTTCGCGTGAGCCGACTGGTAGACGAGGAAGGCGGCCACGAACAGGGCCAGCATGCCGAGCGCGCCCAGGTTGAAAAGGAGGGCCAGGGCGAAGCGGCGGGTCGGTTCGGCTTCTGACCAGGGCCGGGCCCGCAGGCCCTGGCCGAGATCCAGGGCCGAGGGCTGCCGGAGCCCGGCCGTGATCCCGGGCAGCCATCGCTCGAGCGCGGGGGCGTCCGCACCGGAGCGGATCCAGACGGCGGTCGGGTCGGCTCGGCCGAGGACGCTGCGGGCTGTCGCGATGTCCGCGACCAGCCAGTCCGCGGTGCTGCCGAACACGCCGACGACCGCCACGTCCGTATCGTTCAGCCGGAGGACATCTCCCGGCGCGAGGCCGAGCGCCTTGCCCGCGAGGACGGCGTCGCGGGTCAGGAGGTCGACGGCCGCGCCACGCGGTCCCTCGGAACCGGTTTCGGAAGGACGCCCGTCGGCGAGCATGTCGATGCCGACCAGCCGCCGCGGTTGTCCCTCTACGTCGCCGTATCCCTCGACGACCGGGACCATGGCCTCGACCCCCGGGACCATGCCGCTTCGCCACCGCGCGCGCAGTTCGAAGTAGGCGTCTTCGGTCAGGGACTCCGCGCGCAGGATGTGCGTGTACTCCGTGACGGAGTCGGCGTCGAGGCGGGCCTGGATGCGCTCGCTGACGAGATGCACCGCGACGACGGACGCAACTCCCAGCGCCGTACCGAGTACCTGCGCCGCGGTGGCCGCCGGCGTGCGGGCGAGGTAGCGGAGCTGGTGCCGCAGCAGGAGTCGCAGGCCGGGCAACGGCGCCGTCATTGGCGTAGCCCGACGACGGTATCCGCGCGCTGCGCCAGACGCTCGTTGTGCGTCGCGAGGACCAGCCCGGCCCCGGCGTCGCGAACCTGGTCCCAGAGGCAGTCCGCTACGCGCGCGGCGTTGTCGGCATCGAGATTGCCGGTGGGCTCGTCGGCCAGCACCAGCGCCGGTGCGTGCGCCAGTGCGCGGGCAATGGCGACGCGTTGCTGTTCCCCGCCCGACAGGGCGTCGGGGAAACGCTGCGCGAGGTCTGCGATGCCGAGCGCTTCGAGACGGCCGAGCGCCGCGTCCGCACGGTCGCCAAGGCCGTTCAGCTCGAGGGGCAGCAGGACATTCTCCTCCACGGTCAGCGTGGGCAGCAGGTTGAGGAACTGGAAGACGAAGCCCACGTGGCGGCGGCGATACCGCAGACGCTCGGCGCTCGACAGGGCGTGGACCGCGATGTCGCGGGTCCGGTCGGGCGCGTCGGAGACGGCGACCCGGATCGCGCCGGCGTACGGTCGCAGGAGCCCGCCGATCACGTTCAGCAGCGTCGTCTTGCCGCTGCCGCTGGGCCCCCATACGGCGGCGACCTGACCCGACGCGAGCCGGAACGAGACGTCCTGGAGGATGTGCCGGACCTGTCCGCCGTCGGCCCGCTGGAACGCGACCCCCTCAACCTGGAGCATGTCGGAGCGTGCTTACGGTTTGTGCCCGCAGCCGAACGGGGACAACATGTGTCCCCGGGAGGGAGCCGCGCGGGAGGGAGCCATCAACAAAGTACCGGTCCACAAGTTCCTGGTGCGGCTGCCGGTCGACCTGCACCAGCGCGTCACGGAGGCCGCGGGGCGTTACAGGAGGAGCGTGAACTCGGAGATCGTAGCACGGCTCGAGCAGTCCCTGGCCGGCGTGCCGGACGACGCGGACGAGTCGGCCGTGGAGCCACCGTTCTTTCCGTACATAGAGACGACCTTCCGGCGCGACCTGTCGGAACAGGAGAACGCCTTGATCCGCGCGTTCCGTCGCCTCTCGCGACGGCAGCGCGGGGCGTTGGTCGCGCTGCTGACCGGGTAGCGGCTCACGCAGACCGCTTCAGCAACCGTTCCTGCTGCCGCTTCCAGTCGCGGTCCTTGACGGTCGCGCGCTTGTCGCGGTGCCGCTTGCCGCGGGCAAGCGCGATCTCGCACTTGACGCGCTTGCCCTTCCAGTAGAGCGCGGTGGCGACGCAGGCATAGCCCTTCTGCTGCAGGTGCTCGGCGAGCCGCGCGATCTCCTTCGCGTGCAGGAGCAGCTTGCGGGGACGGACCGGGTCCGCCGTCACGTGGGTGGAGGCGCTCGCGAGGGGCGCGATGTGGGCCCCTTCGAGCCATGCCTCGCCGTCGCGCACGAGCACGTAGCTGTCGCGCAATTGCACCGCGCCGGCGCGGAGGCTCTTGAGCTCCCACCCCAACAGCGCGAGGCCGGCCGCGCACGTCTCCTCGCGGGTGCACTCGAACCGTGCG
>VXNE01000322.1:4933-17669 GCA_009840715.1 Gammaproteobacteria bacterium | reverse complement strand
GTCCTGGTCGCTGTCGGCCGTGGGCGGGTCGGCGATCTCCGCGGCGAGGGCGAGGTCCGCCAGGATCGAGCGGCAGCGGCGGGCGAAGGTCGCCTGGTCGCGCATGCAGTCGCGCAACTCGTCGATGTGCTCGCCGGCGCGTTCCTGCACGTAGTCGCGCCAGAAACGCACGACGTTCTCGGCCGACGGGGGCAGCGCGCGCCCGGTGAGGCGCTGGCGGACGAGCAGGCCGACGGCCACGCTGAGCGGCGCCTCGGTCTCCGCGGTGACGGTGTCGAACGCCGCCTGGCGGCAGAGCGCCTCGAGGGACGCGTCGAGGTTCTGGGCGACGCCCTCCATCCGCAGCGTGCCGATCGACGCGATACGCGCGTCCTCCACCCACTGGAAGAGTTCCTGGGCCGGCCCTCCGTTCGGTGCGTGGGTGCGGTGCACCCCGTCGTCGTGGTAGCGCCGCCGGAGCGCGAATTCGTCCCCCACGCCGCGCACGGCGTCGAGCTCGGCCTGCGAGCAGCCGATGTTCGGCAGCGGCATGTGGGCGGAGCTGCCGCGCAGGAAGGGGTTGCCCTTGCCGAAGGTGACGTCGAGTTCGTCGTCCTCCGCGATCGCCCGCATCGTCGCGGTCATCGCGCGCTTGAACGGCTCGAGAGGATTCTCTTCGTCTTTCATCGGACGCCCATCAGACCCGACTCGCCACGGGTGCGACGCGCGCTGCAGGGTTTCAGGACCGCAGCGTGATGCCCCGCGTCGCGTCCCCGAGATCCTCGCCCATGCAGCGCTGGTAGTACTCCGCCACCACGGGCCGTTCGAGTTCGTCGCACTTGTTTAGGAACGATACGCGGAAACCGAACGCCAGGTCGTCGAAGATGTCGGAGTTTTCCGCCCACGTCAGCACCGTACGGGGCGACATGACCACCGAGATGTCACCGTTGACGAAACCCTTGCGGGTGAGGTCCGCCACCGAGACCATGTTCGAGATGACCCGCCGTCCCTCGTTGTTGTCCTGCCACGCCTTGGCCTTCCCGTAGACGATCTCCACCTCCTGGTCGTGCTCGAGGTAGTTGAGCGTCGTCACGATGTTCCAGCGGTCCATCTGGCCCTGGTTGATCTGCTGCGTCCCGTGATAGAGGCCGGTCGTGTCGCCGAGGCCGATGGTGTTGGTCGTCGAGAACAGCCGGAAGGCGGGATGCGGGCGCACGACCCGGTTCTGGTCGAGGAGCGTGAGCTTGCCCTCGACTTCCAGGACCCGCTGGATGACGAACATGACGTCCGGCCGGCCGGCGTCGTACTCGTCGAAGCACAGAGCGGTCGGATGCTGCAGCGCCCAGGGGAGGATGCCCTCCTTGAAGCTCGTCACCTGCTGCCCGTCCTCGATGACGATGGCGTCCTTGCCGACGAGGTCGATGCGGCTGATGTGACTGTCGAGGTTCACGCGGATGCAGGGCCAGTTGAGCCGCGCGGCGACCTGTTCGACGTGGGTCGACTTGCCCGTGCCGTGGTACCCCTGGATCATCACGCGACGGTTGTGCGCGAAGCCCGCCAGGATCGCGAGGGTCGTGTCGTGATCGAACTGGTAGTCGGTGTCGATGTCCGGGACGTAGTCCGTCCGCTCGCTGAAGGCCGGGACCTTCAGGTCTTGATCGATACCGAACGTTTCGCTCACACTGACCGTCGTGTCGGGCAGCATGTCCGGCGACAGGCCGGATTCGTGCACATTCATCCCTTGTGCCGCTTCTATGGCGCTTCCGAAAAACAAGCGGCGTATTTAACCACTAATCCGCTGCCTACGCAGACCGGGAGGTAGTGTATCAGTTTGACTTTTATCCTCCCAAGGATCGTGATATACGGGTCTCTCGACATCCACCGAGGAAGCACAGCACGCCATGCCGATAGGACCGAACGGAGAGAAGCGGCCGGCTGACGCCATCGCAAACGCGATGCTCGTCGGCAAGCTGGCGACCGGAGACGTCACGGAGCAGTACGTGAGCGAGGGCAAGCGGAAGGGTGGCATGAAGGGCGGGACGGCCCGCGCCAAGTCCCTAACGGCGGAGCGCCGCAGCGAGATCGCGAGGGAGGCTGCAAAGGCCCGCTGGAAGTAGCGCCGTGCAGTTCCAGCCGGACTCCCTGTACTACGGGGATTGTCTCGATGTGATGCGGCAGTGGCCTGCCGGATGCGTGGACCTCTGCTATCTCGACCCGCCGTTCAACTCCGACGCCGCGTACAACGTCCTCTTTGGTCGCGATCAGTGCGCCGCAGACGACCTCCGGGGGGGGTAGACAACCTCGCCCAATTTATCGCCTTCGAGGACACTTGGCATTGGGACGACGCGGCGCAAGATCGCATTGACGCAATCGAACGCGCCGTACTGCATCCAGCACATGGCGTCATACGGGGCTTGCGCGTCATGCTTGGGGACTGCGGAATGCTCGCGTACCTGTCCTACATGGCCGAGCGGCTGGCCGAAATCAGACGCCTTCTGAAGCCGTCAGGATCGGTCTACCTGCACTGCGACCCGACCGCCAGCCACTACCTCAAAGCTGTTTTGGATGCCGTGTTCGGCGCGGAGAACTTCCGCAATGAGATCAACTGGAAGCGGTCGAACCCCAAGAGCCTTGGGAGCGTTAACTTCCCGAACTGCCGGGATGTGATTTTGCGATACAGTCGCACCCAGAACTGCACGTTCCAAATGGTATTTGGTCCGCACGATCCCGAATACGTCAGGACCGCGTATCGACATCGCGATGCGAAGGGGCGATACCGGCTGTTGCCGCTGCTCAACCCGAACGACGACCGTCCGAATCTCACCTATGAGTTCCTTGGTGTGACGCGGGTATGGCGCTGGACGCGGGAGCGGATGGAAGCGGCCTATGAGGCGGGCATCGTGGTCCAAACTCGACCCGGCGCGGTCCCTCAGTACAAGAAATACCTGCACGAATCGCGCGGTCGCACAGTCACGAATGACTGGCAGGACATAGGCCAAGCGAGCGGCAAAGAGTCCGTTGGCTATCCGACGCAAAAGCCGTCCGGCTTGTTGGAGCGCATATTGCAGGCGTCCTCGAACCCCGGAGACGTGGTGCTCGATCCATTCTGCGGTTGCGGGACCACGATCATGGCCGCGCGAAAGCTCAAGCGTCGGTTCATCGGCATCGACATTTCCCACTTCGCCATCGACCTTGTGAGGGATCGGCGCCTGAAGGACCGGAGCATCCGCATTCATGGCGTGCCGGTGGACATGCACACGGCGGAACTAATGGCCCGCGACGAGCCGTTCGAGTTCGAGAAGTGGGCCGTAACGCGGGTACCCGGCATGGTCCCGAACACGCGGCAGGTCGGGGACCGCGGTATAGACGGACGCGGGATGCTGCTCGATGGAGGGCTAGTCCTCGCCCAGGTCAAGGGTGGCCGCTTCGCCCTCGGCCACTTCCGAGACTTCCTCCATGTCGTCGGTAGAGAGGACGCCGCTTGCGGGATTTTCACGACCCTGCGCCCGGTCCGTTCGACCAACGCGAAGCGTGAGGCCGTTGACACCGGACACTTCCAACTCGGCATAAACCGATACCCGAAAGCGCAGTTTTGGTCGATTGCGGACTACTTTCAAAATCGTCTCCCAACACTCCCGCCGTTGGCCGATCCGTACTCGGGGGAGCCGATGCAGGGCGATATTCTAACAAGTTAGTCTGACGCTTTTGCTTGACATTTAGGGGTGGTGCGGGACACTTACCGCATGAACAAACTCCCTGCCAAGACACGCGCCCAAGTACTTGGAATGCTCGTTGAAGGCATGTCCATGCGCTCGATCACGCGGCTTACCGGCGTGTCGATCAACACCGTTGCCAAGCTCCTTGCGGATGCTGGCGCGGCCTGCGCGAAGTACCACGATGAGCATGTCCGCAACGTGCCGTCCGAACGGATCGAGGCGGACGAAATCTGGTCGTTCGTCTACAGCAAGCAGAAGAACGTGCGGCGTGCGAAGGCGGCTCCCGAAGGCGCTGGCGACGCTTGGACGTGGACGGCGATAGACCCGGACAGCAAGCTGATCGTGTCGTGGCTGGTCGCGGATCGCGGCGTGCGTAGCGCCATCGCCTTCATGCGCGACCTCGAAGCGCGACTCTCCCGCCATATCCAACTGACCACGGACGGGCACGGTCCGTACCGTCCGGCGGTGGACGTGGCGTTCGAGGGGGAAATCGACTACGCCATGCTCATCAAGGAGTACGGCAAGACGGGAGACGACCGGAACCCGGAGACGCGCTACAGCCCGTCAGAGTGCATCGGGACGCACACGGAAGTTATCGAGGGGGAGCCGGACCAGGCCAAGGTCAGCACGTCCTACGTCGAACGTCAGAACCTGTCCCTACGGATGGGCAACCGGCGCTTTACCCGCCTGACCAACGCCTTCAGCAAGCGCGTGGAGAAGCACGCCGACTCGCTCGCGCTCTACTTCGTCCATTACAACTTCTGCCGGATTCACAAGACGCTCCGGGTCACGCCCGCGATGGAAGCGGGACTCACGGATCAGCTTCACGACCTCGAATGGATCGTCGGCCTGATCGACGCCAACGCGCCCGCGCCCCGGAAGCCCGGTCCGAAGCCCGGCTCCGGTGGCCGTCCGCGAAAGTCAAACTGATACACTACCGACCGGGAGGCGGGAGACAAGAGACGTGACAATCGTGTACATGGTGCGGCACGGGAAGGCTGCCGCAGGCTTCGACGGACACCGCGATCCGGGCCTCGACGCGGTCGGTCGGGAGCAGGCCGCGGCGACCGCCGAGGCGCTCGCGCCCCTCGGTCCGCTGCCGATCTACTCGAGCCCGCTGGCACGCGCGCGCGAGACCGCGGCGCCCCTGGCGGCGCTGTGGGACGTGACGCCCGAGATAGAGCCCCGGGTCGCCGAGATCCCCTCTCCCACCGACGACCTGCGCGAACGCGCGCGGTGGCTCGGCGGCATCATGGGAGAGCGGTGGTCCAGTCTCCCGCAGGAATTGCACGTCTGGCGGCGGGACATGATCGAGTGCGTCGCCGGCTACAGTGAGGACTGCGTGGTGTTCTGCCACTTCATCGCGATCAACGTGGTCGTCGGCGCCGCCACCGGGGCGGACGCGATGATCTCGTTCCGCCCCGACAACGGCTCGGTGACGCGGATCGGGGTAGAGGACGGGCGTCTCGGCCTGATCGAACTCGGCTCCGAGGGGGCGACACGGGTCAACTGAGCGCCCGCTGCCTCTCGCGGCCCAACAAAGGCCATTTCAGGGCCACCACGGCGAGGGCGACGAGGCCTTCGAGCGCGACGATCGTGCACGCGACGGCGGTGTCCAGCCAGGCGGTAAGCAGTCCGAGGTGCGCGAAGCCGATCGGGCCGGTGCCGATGAACACCGAGAGGAGCCCCATCATGCGGTGGCGGCTGGCGTCGGGCGCGCCGAGCAGCATCAGTGTGCTCTGCATGGCCGCGAACGCCGCCATCGACACGCCGAGCACGAACAGCAGCGTGCCCGCGAGCAGGGCGTCGGTGGCGTTCGCGAAGCCGACCGCCACGAGAAGATAAAGCAGCACGCTCAGGACGAACAGCGCCCGGAACTGTCCGTGGCGCGCGAACGCCGCGAGCCCCATCGCGCCGAGGAGGGACCCGAGACCCTCCATGCTGGCCAGCACGCCGACCTCGAACGGCCCGAGCCGGAGTTGCTCGGAGCCGAGCACCGGCACCATGGAGATGACCGGGAAACACCAGACGTTGAACACCACGGTGACCGCCAGGACGCCCTGTACCGCCGGCAGCCCGCGGAGTTCCGACAGCGCGGTGCGCAAGGCTCCCACCACGCCCGCGGCGCGTGTGGACGCGTGTCTTGCGGCCGCCGGGAGGCCGAGCAGGATCAGCAGCGCAAGGGCCTGGACCACGGCCATGAGCAGGAACGCGCCGTCCATGCCCGCGGCCGCGTAGAGGCCCCCGCCGAGCAGCGGCCCCGCCATGCGCGTCCCGGAGCTCGCCACGGTGTCGAGGCTCATGGCCGCCCCGAGACGCGCCGCGCCCGCGACGTCCGCGAGCAGGGTGCGGCGTACGGGGAAGTCCATGGCCCAGGCGATCCCCGTCAGGAAGGCCCCGACGGCCACATGCCAGACCGTGAGCCGGCCGAGGAACGCGAGCCCCGCAAAGACGGCAGAGAGCACGGTCAGGCCGGCCGTGACAGCCAGCAGTACCCGGCGCCGGTCGAAGCGGCCCGCGATCTCCGCGGTCCACGCGCCGAAGAGCGCCAGCGGCAGCATCAGCATGGCCGCCACCAGGAAGGCCGATCCCGTGACTTCGAAGACGAAGATGCCGACCGCGAGCATCTCGAGCCAGCGCGCGGTCGCGGCGCAAGCGCCGGCCAGCCACAGCCGCAGGAAGTTCGGATCCTTGAGCAGCGGCCTTCGCGCGCCCGCCGGTTCAGCCGCGCCCGCCGGCTCCGCCGCGCCCACCGCGGTCACGGATACCGCAGGTAGTCGATTTCCGCCTCCAACCCGCCGGCCGGCGTGCCCGCCAGCGCGACCACGATCCGCTCCAGGGACTGCCATGCATCCCCGCGGAGCATCCCCTTGGCCTGCAGGTCGAGCAGGGCGCACTCCGACACCGCCGCCTCCAGGCCGGCTTTGCCCATCCGGCCGGCCAGGCGTTCCAGCGTGCGGGCCCGCTGTGGCGGCAGCCGCAGCCGCTCGCCTCCCGCGAGGCGCAACGCGTTGCGCAACTGGCTCGCGAGCGCACCGAGGATCATGAACACCGGCACGCCCTCCTGGCGCAGCACCCGGACCATCTTGCGCGCGCGCCGCGCTTCCCCGGCACAGGCCGCGTCGATCAGTTCGAAGGTGTCGAAGTGGGACGCGTCGCCAACCGCGTCCGCCAGCGTCTCGGCATCCACCGGCGAACGTACCCCGGCGAGCTTGAGCTTCTCGATCTCCTGCACGGCGGCAAGGAGGTTCCCTTCCACCCGTTCGGCGAGCAACGCCAGGGCGTCGCGCGAAAGTTCGAGGCCCGCCGCACGGCAGCGGCCGCCCAGCCAGCGGGGCAGCTCGCGGACGCCGAGGGGCCAGACCAGCACGACGACGCCCGCCGCATCGATGGCCTTGAACCACGCACTCGAGCGCTGCCGGAACTCGAGACGCTCCGTACGCAGGAGCAGTACCGTGTCCTCGAACGGGGCAGCCAGGTACTTGCGCAAGGCGTCGGACGCCTGGCGGTCGAACCCGCGGGGCGGGAGGCGCACGTCGAGAATGCGGCGTTCCGCGAGCAGGGACAGGTTGCCGGCCGCGGCGAAGGTGCCGTTCCAGTCGACCCGGGGCGACCCTTCGACGACGTTACGTTCGCCGTGGCCGCGCTGCCGCGCAACCTCGACGATGGCGTCGCAGGCTTCCTGTACCAGCAGGGTTTCGTCGCCGGAGACGAGGTAGACCGGGGCGAGGCCCGCATCCAGCCGGCGCGCGAGGTCTCCTGGCCGTACTTGCACGCTCGATCCCTACGCGCCGGCGTCCGACTCGTCCACTCCCCGGGCGCGCTCCGCGGCCCGCCCCAGGCTGCGGACGATGCGCTGCACGAGGTCCGCGCGCAGTTCGCGCACGATCAGGGTCTCCTCCTCGCGACTGCCGATCAGGTTGTCGAGGTCGAGGCGATAGGTGCGTTCGGCGCGCAGGGTCCGGGTCGGGAACAGCTCTTCTCCCTGCGCATCCTGCGCCCCGAAAGAGACCGCGAGGCTCATCTCGTACTCGGCCACGCGAGCGCCTCCGGAAACCGATGCCGTGCGCCGGGATTCCCGTTCGCCGGACAACTGGACGACCACGTCGGCGTCGCCACGCGCGTCAGCCAGGACGACCCCGGACTGCGTCAGCGCACGGGTCAGTTCGCGACGCAGCACAGGGGCGTCCGCCCCGACGATCTGCACGCGTTCGAGCCCCGCGAGGTCCCAGGTGCGCAGCTGGAAGCCGCAGGCGGCCAACAACAGCCCCGCCGCCATCGCGAGCGCGGCCATCGGCGTCCGCCGCCGGCTCATCCCGCGACCAGGTTGACGAGCTTGTCGGGGACGACGATCGTCTTGCGCAGCGTCTTGTCCGCGAGGTGCCGCGCCACGTTCTCGTTGGCCGTCGCGGCGGCGATCACCGCGGCTTCGTCCGCGCCGGCCGCCATGGAGATACGGCCCCGAAGCCGGCCGTTCACCTGTACCGCGATCTCCACGGTCTCCTCGACCAGCCTGGCCTCGTCCCACGTCGGCCACGCCGCGGCCTCGAAGATGCTCTCGTTGTGACCGAACCGGGCGTACAGCTCCTCGGCGACGTGCGGGACGAACGGCGCGAGCATCACGAGCAGCGGTTCGAGCTCGGACCGCCGCGGCGTGCGCCCGCCGGCGCGCACCGCGTTCAGGTACTCCATCATCGCCGCGATGGCGGTGTTGTACTGCAGCGCCGGGACCTGCTCCGTGACCTGGCGGATGGTCCGGTGCAGCGCCCGGTCGACCGCCGGGTCCGGGGCCCCGTCCACGGCGTCGCCGGCGCTCTGCCAGAGCCGGTTGAGGAAGCCGAACGGACCCTGGATGCCCTTGTCCTGCCAGTCGCCGCCGTGCTCGTACGGGCCGAGGAACAGGAGATAGAGCCGCATCGTGTCCGCGCCGAAGCGGGAGACGATCTCGTCCGGCAGCACGACGTTGCCCTTGCTCTTCGACATCTTGCGGCCTTCGCTAATGAGGAGGCCGTGAGCGCGGAAGCGGTCGAACGGCTCCTCGAACTCGAGGACGCCGAGGTCGTGCAGCGCCATGGTGAGGAAGCGGGCGTACATCAGGTGCAGCACCGCGTGCTCGTTGCCCCCGATGTAGCTGTCCACGGGCAGCCACTTCCGCGTCAGCTCGGGGTCGAGGGCCGTGTCGTCGCGCAGCGCGCTGGGATAACGCAGGAAGTACCAGCCGCTGCAGAGAAAGTTGTCGGTGACGTCGGTCTCGCGGTGCGCGGGGCCGCCGCAACCGGGGCACGGCGTCTCGTACCAGTCCGTCGCCCGCTGCAGGGGGCTGATACCAGAGTCGTCCGGCCGGAAGTCCTCGAGGTGCGGATGCAGCACCGGCAGCTCCGACTCGGGCACGGGGACCGGCCCGCACGCCTCGCAGTGGACGATCGGGATCGGCGGGCCCCAGTACCGCTGGCGCGACACGCACCAGTCGTGCAGCCGGTAGTTGACCCGGGTGCGCGCGGCGCCCTGCTCTCCCGCGAGCCACTCGACCACGGCGCGCTTGCCCGCCGCGACAGTCATTCCGTCGAACTGTCCGGAATTCACCATGACGCCGTCGCCGGCGTAGGCCTCGGTGAGGGGCGTCGACGCGTCGTCGCCGGGACCCGCGATGACCCGCACGATCGGCAGACCGAACGCCGTCGCGAAGTCGAAGTCCCGCTGGTCGTGGCCCGGCACCGCCATGATCGCACCGGAGCCGTAGCCCATCAGGACGTAGTCCGCGATCCAGACGGGAATCTCACGGCCGTTGGTCGGGTTCACGGCATGGCTTCCCGTGAACACCCCCGTCTTCTCCTTGCGTTCCTTCTGCCGCTCGACGAGATCGCGGGTGGCCACCTCCGCGCGGTAGGCGTCGACCGCCTCCCGCTGCCCGGGCGTCGTGAGCCGCTCCACGTCCGGATGTTCGGGGGCGAGGACCATGTACGTCGCCCCGAACAGCGTGTCCGGGCGGGTGGTGAACACCTCGATGGCCGCGTCGCCGGCCTGGAAGGTGACGTCCGCGCCTTCGCTGCGGCCGATCCAGTTCGCCTGCGCCTTCTTCGTGATCTCGGACCAGTCGATCGTGTCGAGGTTGCCGAGGAGCCGCTCCGCGAACCGCGTGATCTTGAAGAACCACTGCGGCAGTTGCCGCTGCTCGACGGTGGTCTCACAGCGTTCGCAGAGCCCGGCGATCACCTGCTCGTTGGCGAGCACGGTCAGGCACGAGGGGCACCAGTTGACCGGCGCCTCCCGGCGTTCGACCAGCCCGCCCTCGAAGAGCTTGAGGAACACCCACTGCGTCCAGCGGTAGTACGAAGGGTCGGTGGTGTCCACCGCGTGGTTCCAGTCGTACATGCCGCCGAAGCGCTTCAGCTGGCGCGTGAAGTTCGCGATGTTCCGCGGGATGAGTTCGTTCGGGTTGGTGCCGACCTTGAGGGCGTAGTTCTCCGCGTGGATGCCGAACGCGTCGAAGCCCATGGGCTCGAACACGTCCTTGCCGCGCAACCGCCAGTACCGGCCGTTCGCGTCCGCGCCCACGTACGCGTAGACGTTCCCGATGTGCAGCCCCTCCGCGGACGGGTACGGGAACATCATCAGGTTGTAGTAGGGATCCTCCGCGGTCCGGAGCTCTTCGTCCGTGAAGAGATTGGTGCCGCGACGGTCCCACTCCTCCTGCCACTTGCGCTCGATGCGCTCCGGGTCGTAGCGGTCGGGGGAGCGCGGGGGGGCTTGCCCCCTCGCACGAGGATCAGCGGTCATTGGCTCGTGCCTGGATCGGAAAAGCGGCGTACCGTATCACCAACGGCGGCGCGGCGGAACCGCGCGCGGCGGCGGCTCACTCCAGCCAGGGAAGCCGGTAGGCGAAGGCGTCCTCCGCGGTTGCCAGATCGCGCTGGCCGCGCCCCGTGACGGGGAGCCGGGTGCCGTCCAGGTCGGGATCGACGTAGCTCGCGTACCAGTCGAAGAGTTCCCTCCTGAGCGCGCGGATCCGGTCGCGGTGTCCGCGGCGGCTGAAGAGGTTCCGGCGTTCCTCCGGATCCTCGGCGACGTGGTAGAGCTCGTGCGGACCGCCCGGGAAGCGCCACACCAGCTTCCACTCGCGCGAACGGATCATGCGCACTGGGCCGTACTCGTCGAACACGTACACGCTCCCCCGCTCGCCGATGGGCCGGTCGCGTAGAAGAGGCGCGAACGACCGGCCAGGCAGCCCCGCCGGCACGCGGTCCGCCGCCCCGGCGTAGTCGAGCAGCGTCGGCAACCAGTCGTACTGGCTCAAGAGTTCGTCGTGGACCCGCCCGGCGGGAACATGGCCCGGCCGGCTGACGAGGCACGGCACCTTCACGCTCGTGTCGAACATGTTCTGCGGCCAGGTGGCGTTGCCCTTCCCGTAGAGGCCGTGGTGGCCCATGTTCATGCCGTTGTCGCTGATGAAGAGGACGAGCGTGTTGCTCCTGAGGTCGCGGGCCTCGAGCCAGTCCAGGAGCCGTCCGACGTTGCGGTCCATGTCCTCGATCGCCGCGAAGTAGCCGGCCAGGTTCTCCCGGCGCCGCTCCGCATCGACGCGCGGGGCCTGGTAGCCGAGCGGCCGCGGTTCGTCCGGTCCCGGGACCGACTCGAGCGGGCAGTTCCCGTGATAGTCGTCCCAGAGTTCCGCCGGATGGTGTTCGCGTCCCCACGGCGCGTGGGGCGCGGTGTAGTGCACGTCGAGACAGAACGGCCGGTCGGCGTCGGCATGGGCGGCGAGGAACGCGAGGGCGTTGTCGGTGAAGAGGTCCGAGGCATGGACGCCCTCGTGCACGGCCACGCGACCGTCCTCCACCACGGGCACCTGGTAGTAGTTGGTGGCGCCGTACGGCATGGGGTTCCAGGTCTCGAATCCGCAGCGCGGTGTCAAGCCGTCGCCCAGGTGCCACTTGCCCGACAGGCAGGTGTCGTAGCCGAGGTCGGACAGCACCTCGGCGTAGGTCGTCATGCCGGCGAGGAAGTGCACGCCGTCCGCCGGCACCGGGCGGTCCAGTCCGCCGGAACCGGTGCGCGACTGCCAGTGCAGGAAGTCATGGACGCCGTGCTGCGACGGGATGCGGCCCGTCAGGAGGGACGCCCGGGCCGGCGAGCAGACCGGCGACGTGCAGAAGAAACTGTCGAACCGGATGCCTTCCCGCGCAAGCCGGTCGAGGTTGGGCGAGCGGATCTCGGCGTTGCCGGCGCAGCCCATCGCCCACGCGCCCTGGTCGTCCGTCAGGAGGAAGAGGACGTTGGGGCGTTCCGGGTCGCGGCTGGCCATCGGGGCAACCTGGTCCGGTCTACTCCTCCGTGGGCTTCGTCAGCTTGTAGAGGACGCGGTCGGTCTTGCCCCGGATCGCGGGATCGAACACCCGCATCGTGTGGTCGTCCTCCCCATTGCGGAGCACGTCGGACGACGCGATCCCGAACCCGGACGCCTCGAGGAGGGGCATGGCGGCGGCGACGTCCAGGCGGTGCAGGCTCGCGTTGTCCTGCGCGGGGTCACCGTAGTGGTCGACGAGGCCCAGGACGCCGCCCGGCTTGAGCAGCGCCCTGATCCCCACCAGGAACCCCGCCGCCGCCTCCGGGCCCTGGCCGTTGTAGAGGTCGTGGAAGTTGAGCGCGGTGATGGCGGCGTCCAGCGAACCCGGCGCGACCCCGGTGGCGCCGAGGTCCTGCTCGTTCACCCGCTCGACGTTCGCCAGGCGCCCGTCCGCCAGCCGCGCCGACAGGGCCTTCTCGTTCGCGCCGTCGCGGAACTGCAGGACGCGGGGCGGGTTCTGCGAGTAGACCTTCCCGGTGGGACCGACCGCGAGGGACAGCACTTCCGTGTAGTAACCACCGGCGGCGATCAGGTCCATGACGGTCATGCCCGACCCGATGCCGAGGAAGGCCACCACCTCCGCCGGTCTGCGGCCGGCGTCGCGGGCGCCGCGGGCGGGGGCGCGGGGCGCCGCGGGCACGGCGGGCCCGCGGGCGGCGGGGGCCCGCGCGCCCCCCCGGCACCCCACCCCGGGCCA
>VXNE01000322.1:0-4923 GCA_009840715.1 Gammaproteobacteria bacterium | reverse complement strand
AACCCCCGGGTCTGACGCGTGCATGTCCGGCCGGGCCCCCCCCCCCCCCTCGGGCGCCCGCCCCCCCGCCGGGGCGCGGGCGGGCGCCGGGGGGGGGGGGGGGGGCGGCCCGGTCCTCCGAGGCCAGGGCGGCCGCGAGGTCGGCGTGCACCGTCGCGCCCCACAGGAACCAGACCGTGGCCAAGAGGCATGCGATCTTCGGTTTCATGTTTTCCCCGCGTTGGCTTGGCGCTCAGGCCGATTCGGCTTGCAGCAGCGGCCGACCGAGCCCGCGCCGGTGGGCGTTATGGTAATGCGGAAGGGCCGGTTCGTTGCGCCCGAACAGGATGTGGTCCAGAACGCCCGCCTCGGCCGTGCGCTGGGTGGCTTCCGCCGTGCGATAGTCCTCCTCGAGGACGACGTTGTTGAAACTCTGGAACGAGCCCTCGAGGGTCCACTCCGTCTCGGCCGGATCGTCCAGGCGGGCTTTCGCCTCCGGCGTCACGTAGATGCTGTGGGCGGTACGCGACCGACCCGGATCGTCGCCGTCCGGGAAGATCCGCACCACGTGCACCGCTTCCGGGGTGACGAGGAAGATCGTGCCGGGATAGACGAAGTAGACGGAGAGCGTCATCGACCGGAACGGCCACTCCCCTACCGGCGAGGCGTCGGTGTCCGTCGCCTCGAACCCGGGGATGCTGGCGAAGACCATGCGGTAGTGGGGGCCGAACACGTCGTGGGTCTGCAGGTTGCCGCGGATGTCGGACGCCAGGGTCTCCCGGTGCAGGATGTCGAAGTGGTAGTTCTCGCCGAAGGTGTCGATGGCGAGCTTCCAGTTCATCCGCGCCTCGAGCACCTGCGAGCCGGCGTACACCTGCTCCGGCAGCCCCCAGTGCGCCATGTCGTCCGCCAGGCCGCCGAGGCACGCGTCGACATCGATCTCCGCACCCGGGGTCGGCCGGACCCAGAGCGTGCCGTGGCGTTCCGACGCCGGCAGCTCCACCAGTCCGTGTTGCCCCTTGTCGATGTCACCGAACCGGTCGGCGCGACTCACCGCGATGAGGTCGCCGCCGCTGTCGTAGGTCCACGCATGGAACGGGCACGGGAACCGCGCGCGCTTGCCGCGGCCGTCCGGAACCACCTGCGCGCCCCGGTGCCGGCAGGAGTTCGCGAACGCCCGGAATCGGCCGGTGCCGTCCCGCGTCATCAGGATCGCCAGGCCGGTCTGGCTGTCCGCCCAGTAGGTGCCGTTCTCTGGCAGGTCCGCGGACAGGCCCATGAGGAGCGGCGTCTCCCGGAAGAAGACCCGCCGCTCGTCCGCCAGCAACTCGGGACAGGTGAAGTCCTTCAGCGGGCTTCGCACGATGCCGTCGCCGTGGACGGCGCCCCCGTGCTCGAGGCCGTGCTTCAGGATGCCGAGCAGGCGGTGACGTTCCTCGGTGCGCATTCGTTCGGGATCCTCTCCAGGTTCCGAAACCGCGCGATTCTACTCCGCGAACGCCTCCATCGAGACCGCCACCTCCGGAAACTGCTCGAGAATCGCGGCATCTTCGGTCACGAGCGCAATGCCGAGCGATCTCGCGAGCGCGACGAACTCGCAGTCGTACGCGGAGAGTCGCGACGAAGCCACCAGGTCGATCACGGCGGTCGAATCGACGTCCCGCTCGAAGTCCAGCAACTCCGCTTCAGCGGCGACGGCCAGCGCCTTCGCCTCGTCTACACGCAGGTGTCCGCCGCGCAGGAACCCCGCGAGCACGTTGCGAAACTCCGACCGCCACAGGCGCGGGACGAGCCAGTCATCGGTCGCTACCCGCAGGGTCACCGCCTGGCCGTTGAACGGGCCCGGAATCCAGTAGTACGCGACGACGTTCGTGTCGACGACGATGTTCACGCCCTGCCCGCACGCTTGTAGTCATCCACGAGGGCGTGATCCACCCAGGGCAACCTTGCCCGGAGTTCAGCCGCTTCCGCCATCAGCTCGGCCTTGGGCCTCGGCAGCGCTTCCACGTAACGCGTGAGACACGCAACGATCTCGTTCTGAAGGCTGCGGTGATGGCGCCTCGCCGCAGTCTTGAGTTGCTCGTGGAGCCTGGGGGGGAGATTTCGGATCGTGATGGATGCCATGAACGTAGCTTGCGTTTCGCAACTGTTTTGCAAGCATAGGGGCCCGCGTCCCGGACCGCAACACCCACAGTCGTGCGAGCCGTGCCCGATCAGTACTCCGAGCGTGGAGCCTGCCGCCGCAGATGCATCGCCCCAACACCCAGCAGCACCAAGACCAGGGGCCCGACCACCGCCAGCGTCCCCCATCGACCGAACGGGGTCGTTCCCGCCATGGCAGCGACCTCCCCAGTAAGTACACCTTGCTCGAACTGGGGCAGTTCTCCGACAACCCCCCCGTACGGGTCGACGATCGCGGTGACGCCGTTGTTGGTCGCGCGGAGTAGGTACCGCCCGTTCTCGAGCGCCCGCATGCGGGCGATCTGGAGGTGCTGGCGCGGGCCGATGGAGGCGCCGAACCAGGTGTCGTTGCTGATGGTGACCAGGGCGTCGGCTTCCCGGGCGGACGCGCGGACGAGCTCCGGATAGGCGATCTCGTAGCAGATCGCCATCGCGAGGGCCGCCGGGCCGGCGCGCAGCAACGGCTGCTCGAAGTCGCCCGGGACGGTGCGGGACATCGGCAGGTCGAAGAAGCCGATGACCCCCCGGAGGACGGACTGGAAGGGGACGTACTCTCCGAACGGCACCAGGCGCCGCTTGGCGTAACGCCCTTCACCGTCGCCGACGGCGACCGCGCCGTTGTACCAGCGCGCGCCGTCCGGGGACCACTCGCCGAAGACGACGCCGAGGACCAACGCGCCCTCCGCCCGGTCCGCCATTTCCGCAAGGAAGTCCCCGGCCATGTGCAGGGGGAGGGTGATGGCGGCTTCCGGCCAGATGACGACGTCGCGGTCCCAGGCGGGGCCGGACAGGCTGGCGTAGCGTTCCAGGATGCCGGTCCGGCTCGCCTCGTCCCATTTCGTCGCCTGGTCGATGTTGCCTTGTACCAGCGCGACGCGGTGCCGCTCCTCCGGAGTCGTCCAGGAAACGCCCGCCACCGACCAGCTCGCGAGCCATGGCAGCGCCGCCACGATCAGCGCCGCGCGCGAACGCCAACGCACGAGGCATGCCGCCGTCAGCACGGCTCCGAAGCCGACCAGCAGCACGCCGCCGAGCGGCGCGAGCGCCTCCATGGGCGTGTCGAGCATGGCGTAGCCGGCGAAAAGCCACGGGAACCCGGTCAGGAACCAGGTGAGCAGCCACTCCGTCAGGACCCAGACCGCGGCGAAGGTGACCGCGGCCGCTGCGGGACCCGGTGGCCGGAAGCGCACGAAGACCCACGCCGCGCCCGCGTGGAACAGCGCCATCCCGGCCACGAACACGGCGACCAGGAAGCCCGCCAGGATTGGCGATGCGCCCCCGTAGACATGGATGCTGACGTAGACCCACGAGATACCGACACCGTACTTGCCGGCGCCGAACAGCCAGCCCGTGAGCAACGGCTGCGGGTCGTCGCGGCAGAGCAGCCAGAACAGGGCGCCGGCCGCGGCCAGCGTGACGGGCCACCAGTCGAACGGAGCGAGGCCGAGGGGGAACGCCGCGCCGGCGCCGAGCGCGAGCAGCGCCGTGGCGGCGCGTTGCAGCGACGCGCGCCGGGTCAACGGCAATCGAGTTGCAGCAGCCGGATGCGGCGGCTGTCGGCGTGCAGCACCTGGAAGTCGAAGCGGTCGACGGACACGCGTTCGCCCCGTTTCGGCAGCCGGCCGAACTTCCGGAGCACGACCCCGCCGATGGTGTCGCTGGCGTCCTGGTCGAAGTCGGCCTGGAAGTACTCGTTGAAGTCCTCGACCGTGGTGACCGCATTCACGGTGTAGCAACCGGAGTCGAGCTCCTTGATGAAGCTGTCGTCGTCGACGTCGTACTCGTCCTCGATCTCGCCGACGATCTGCTCGAGGACATCCTCGATGGTCACGACGCCGGAGACGTGTCCGTACTCGTCGATGACCACCGCCATGTGGTTGCGCGTCTGGCGGAACTCCTGCAGCAGGATGTTCAGCCGCTTGCTCTCGGGGATGATGGCCGCCGGGCGGATGCAGTCCTTCAGGTCGAAGTCGTCCCGGTCGTCCCGCAGCAGGAGCGGCAGGAGGTCCTTGGCGTGCAGGATGCCCTTGATGTCGTCGAGGTCGTCGCCGATGACCGGGAAGCGGGAGTGCTGCGACTCGATGATCTGCACGAGCAGCGTCGGCAGTGGGATGTCGGCCTTGACCGACACGAGTTGCGAGCGCGGGATCATGACGTCGCGGGCGTGCATGTCCGAGACCTGCAGCGCGCCGAAAATGATGTTGAGCGCCTCGCCGTCCAGGATCGACCGCTCCGACGCGTCGCGGAGGACCTCGAGGAGTTCGCCCCGGTCCGCCGGTTCCCCGGAGAAGAGGTCGGCGACCCAGTCGCGCCAGGTACGCTTGTGGTCCTGTCTCGGTTCGCTCATTTCGCTTGTGTAGCCGCGTACGGGTCGGCGAAGCCAAGCGTGTGCAGGACGGCCGATTCGCGGGCTTCCATGCGCGCGGCCCCGACATCGTCGCCGTGGTCCATGCCGCGCAGGTGGAACACGCCGTGCACGACCATGTGCGCGAAGTGCGCTTCCACGGTCTTGCGCTGCGCGCGGGCCTCGGCCTCCACGACCGGGGCGCAGATGGCGATGTCGCCGAGCAGGCCGGCTTCGCCGGCCGGGAACGAGAGTACGTTGGTCGGGCCGGAACCGCCCCGGAAACGGGCGTTCAGCGCGGCCCCCTCGGCTTCGTTCACGACGCGCATGCACACCGCGCGGTCGTCCGTCTCGAGGGCCGCCGCCGCCCAGCGGCACAGGGCGCCCGCGTCGGGCGCCGGCGCGGCCGCGATCTCTAC
>VXNE01000049.1 GCA_009840715.1 Gammaproteobacteria bacterium | reverse complement strand
GTACGGCACGGGCCGCGAGGTCGTCGAGTACGTCTCGAGCGCCGGGCCCTGGGGCGGGCTGGCCAACACGGGGTTGATCGGCGTGCTGTTCGGGGTGTTGCTGGCCGTGACCTTCGACTACGCGCGCCGGTTCGAGGTCCGCGACTACCGCCTGTTCATCAAGTCCCTCCTCGGCCCCGGATGGATGCTCTACGAGGCCGTCATGATCGTCGCCCTCGTGCTGGTCCTCGCCGTGGCGGGGTCCGCAGCGGGGCAGGTGCTGCAGGACAGCTTCGGCGTACCGTTCGCGGCGGGGGTGGGCCTGATGCTCGCGATCGTCGTCACGTTCAACTACGTCGGGCGGGAATGGATCGAGCGCACTCTCACCGCCTGGGGCCTGCTGATGAGCGTGCTCCTGGTCGTGTACACCGTGCTCGTGTTCCTCGTCCAGGGTGCGTCGATCTCGGCGGCGTTCGTCGGCGCGGAGCTGGAACCGGGCTGGTGGCGGAGCGGGGTGCGCTTCTTTCTCTACACGGCGATGATCATTCCCGTGCTGCTCTATGCCACCGACCACATAGAGACCCGCATCCAGGCCTGGGGCGCCGGACTCATCGGCGGGTTGCTCGGTACGCTGCCGGCGGTGCTGTATCACCTCACCTTCATGGCGGGTTACCCGGACATCCTCCGGGAGCCGCTGCCCACCTACTGGACGCTCCTGCGGCTGGCCCTGCCCGCGGCGGTCGCGGTGTACGTGATCGTGCTGTTCGTCACCATCGCCCAGACGGGGGTGGGCATTCTGCAGGGCATCAACGAGCGGCTCGACGCGTGGTGGCGGGAACGGAGCGGGGGCACGCTGAGTCCGCGGCTGCACGCCACCATCGCCGGGTCCGCCGTGGTGCTCAGCCTGCTGCTCTCCAACTTCGGCATCGTCGCCCTGGTCGCGCAGGGCTACGGCACCCTCGCCTGGTTCGGGATCTTCCTGTTCGTGGGGCCGGTGATGACCATCGGCGCCTGGCGGCTGTACGGCGCCCGCTGAGATGGCGGCCATGACCGATGGAGCGACCGACCACTCCGACGCGATGTCGATTCTCGAGTGCTTCGACGTGGCGCTCGCCACCGTGCCCGACAAGGATTTCCTGCGGTTCCGGGAGGGCAGGGCGACCTATCGCGAGTTCGACGCCACCTACCGTCGCCTGGCCGCGCGGCTCGCCGGCGTCGGCATCGCCGCGGGCGATATCGTCCCCGCCTGCTTCCCCAACTCCGAGGCGGCGGTCGCGACCTGGTTCGCCGTGACGCACCTGGGGGCCGTCTGGACGTCGATGAACGTCGAGTTCCGGGGCGCGCAACTTGCCGATGCCCTCAACCTGACGCGGAGCGATACGCTGATCGTCGATGCGTCCTTCCTCGAGCCCGTGCTCGACGTGCTGCCGTCGTTGCGCCGCGTGCGGCGGCTGCTGGTGTACGGGACCGGAAACCTGCCCGCGGTGAATGGCGTCGAAGTACTGTCCGTCGAAGCGTTGCCCGAGGATGCAGCGCCGGCGCGCGCGGCCGTCCAGCGCGGCGACGTGACGATGATCGTCTTCACTTCCGGGTCGACCGGGATGTCCAAGGCGGTGCAACTCTCGCATGGCTATCTCATCGGCCAGGCGGTGGGGGTGGCCGCGGTCTTCGGAGGGCGAGAAGACGACGTCTACTACTGTCCCTATCCGCTTTACCACTGGGATGCCACTGTCGGCACGGTGGTGATCGCGCTCGTGACGCGCGGCACGGCGGCCCTTGCGCCACGTTTCAGCGTCACCCGCTTCTGGGAGGACGTTCACGCGTTCGGCGCGACGGTGTTCGACTTCATGGGCGCGACGCTGACCTTCGTCCACAACCAGCCGGAGCGTGCGGACGATGCGGACAATCCCGTGCGCCTCGCCTGGGGCGTGCCCATGCCGCCGTTCAAGGCGGAGTTCGAGCGGCGCTTCGGCCTGAAGCTGCTCGAGGGATACGGCAGCACGGAAGGCGGCATCTCGGTCTTCCAGCAACTTGGCAAGGCGTATCCGCCGGGCAGTTGCGGCGAGGTGGCGCCCGGGTTCCGGCTGCGCATCCTGGACGACGACGGCCATGAAGCCGCTGCCGGGGAGGTGGGCGAGATCGTGACCAGGCCCGACGACCGCACCCAGATGATGACCGGTTACCTCAGGATGCCCGACGTCAACGCGGAACTGCTGCGCGGCGGCTGGTACCACAGCGGCGACCTTGGTCGGCTCGACGAGGCGGGCAACCTCTACTTCGTCGGACGAAAAAAAGACGTCATCCGGCGGCGCGGCGAGAACATCTCGGCGCTGGAGATCGAGCGCGCCCTCGAGGCGCATCCGGCCGTGCTGGAGGCGGCCGCCTACGGCATCGACAGCGCGTTCACGGAAGAGGAGGTGGCCGTCGCGGTCGTGCTGCGCACCGGCGCGACGCTGACCGCGGCGGAACTGCGCGCCTACTGCGCCGGCCGCATGGCTCGCTACATGGTCCCGGAGCATGTCCGCTTCCTTCCGAGCCTGCCCAGGACGGCGACCGGGAAGGTGGCGAAGGCGGAGTTGAAGGACGTGCATGGCGGCGCGGCGGCCCCGCTCTGAGGGTCGTCCCCGCCGGATGCGTCTTGCGTGGCATTGCCGGTCGCGGAGTTCCGCATGACACGCCTGACGTCCCTGCTTCTGGGTCTCCTCGCGAACGTCGCGTTAGCCGGCGACATCGACCTGTCGCCGCGAAGCTGGCCCGCGGGGGAACTGGAACGCTACGAAAACCTGTTCGGCGCCGAGAAGCCCCTGGCGGAATCCAGGACAGGCATCGTCGTCAGCACCACCGCCGCCGCGGCGGCCCGGGCGGGCCTCGAGGCGCTCAACCAGGGTGGGAGCGCCGTCGATGCGGTGCTCACCCATGCCCTGGCGGAGATCACCTTGGTGGCGAGTTGCTGCGTCAGCCACGCGGGGTTCATGGACCTCATGGTGTTCGAGGCGGCCACCGGAGAAGTGCATCACCTCAACGGCGGCTGGAACACGGTGCTCGGCGAGGACGATCCGCTCTCCATCCCCGTGGACGGCGTGCCGAGCGGCCGGGGCTCGCTGGTGCCGGGATTCATGGCGGGGGTGGAGGCGGCGCACGAGCGCTTCGGCAGGCTGCCCTTCGCTGCGCTGTTCGGCCCGGCGATCTACTTCGCCGAGGAAGGATTCGAAGTGCTGCCGATGCTCGGGGGCATGATCGGAATGCGCAGGGATGTGCTCTCCCGCCGACCGGACACGCAAGCCGTCTTCACGAAGGACGACGGAAGCTGGTATGCCGCCGGGGATCATTTCGCCCAGCCGAAGCTGGCCCACACCCTGCGGCAGGTGGCGGAGCAAGGCGCGCGGTACATGTACACCGGCCCATGGGGCCGCAAGCTCGTCGAGGCGGTGCGGTCCGAGGGCGGCAAGATGACCCTCGAGGATCTCGAACGCTACGAGCCGACCTGGCACGCGGCGCTCGCATCGACCTTCCGCGGGTACGACGTGCACGCCACCGCCCAGCCCAACCTGGGCGGGGTGAACATGATCGAGGCGCTGAACCTTGTCGAACAGGCGGACCTGGGGCGGCTCGGCCACTACACCGAGTCGCCCGAGGCGCTGTTCCGCCTCACCCGGATCGCCCGCACGATGGACATCATGGGCACCTCGCTTACGCATCACGTGACGCCCGCCGCGCTGTTCGAGCGTCATGCCCCGGGGGTCGCCACGTCGCCGGAGGAACGCACCTCCAAGGCGGCGGCGAAGCGGCTCTGGCAGGCCATGCAGACCGACGGCTGGGGAGATCTCAATGTCGCGGCCTACGAATGGCAGCCCGATGCTTCGTCCGGCAATCACTCTGACGCGGTCGTGGCCGTGGATGCCGAGGGGAATGCCGCCGCGCTGCTGCACACGATCAACACGGCGCTCTGGGGCACGACGGGGATCTTCGTGGACGGTGTCGCGATCGCCGACTCGGCCAAGTACCAGCAGACCAAGATCGCCCGGGCAGGCCCGGGCAAGCGCCTGCCCATCGAGACCAACCCGGTGCTGATTTCCAGGAACGGCAAGCCCGTGCTCGTCTCGTCCAGCATCGGCATGGGCGTGCACGAACAGACCTACCAGGCCATCGTCAACATCCTGGAGTACGGGCTCGATCCCAAGGCCGCCGCGGAGAGCCCCCAGGTACTGCGGCCGATGAGCGGCGGTCTCGACTTCACGCTGAGCGCCGCGATGGAGAACGCCGCCGCCCAGACCGTGGCAGCGGGCGCCTTCGATGGCGAGTTGCTCCAGCAGGTGCGTGCGATGGGGCAGCCGATGCAGGAGATTCCGGGCGAGACCGCCGGCGGCTGGCGGGGTTACTGGGTCGGCATCCACGTCGACCCGGAAACGGGCATACGCCGCGGCGCGGTGTCGCCGTATTTCGACGGTTGGGCGCTTGGGCAGGACAACTGAAGTACTGGAGCTTCCGTGAAGCTGATCAGGAGGGCAAACGCATGAACGGGAGAACGTCCTTGCGACACCGCATCGGCTCGACGATGGGCCCATGCACATTGGCTCTGGGGTTGTCGCTGGCACTTGCACTCGGCGCCTGCGTGCCCGATGGCGGCGGAGCGGCATCGGACGCGGCGCCGGATACCGAACCGGCGCCTTCCGAGCGGGACATCCCGTTGACCGAAGTCGTCCGCACGGAAGACGAGAAGGACCTGCGGCTCATCCATGCCCTGCGCGCATTCATCCCCGCGTTGATGCGCAACTACGGATCGCCGGGGTTCAACATCGCGCTCGCGCGCCGGGGCGATGTCGTCTGGGAGGCGGGGTTCGGCTACGCGGACCTGGCGGAAGGGAAGCCCATGACGCCGGAGACGGTGTTCCAGTCCGGCTCCATGGGCAAGCTCTACACGGGCATGGCGATCCTGAAACTCGTCGAGGAGGGCGTCCTCGAGCTCGACGGATCGATCAACGACTACCTGCCCTTCGAGGTGCGCAATCCCCTCGGGGGGCGGGACATCACCGTGCGCGATCTCCTGACGCACAGGCCGGGGCTTACGCAGGACGCGGCCCTGAGCCTGTTCGAGCGGCCGAGATCGCTGCGCGAAGAGATCGAGGCGGAGTACGGCCGCCCGATGGTGCCCATGATGGGCGGCGACAGCATGCCCCGCTGGCATGCCAAGGCGGGGGAAGCGTTCATGTACTCCAACCTTGGCATGGGCACGCTCGGCCTGATCGTCGAGGAGAACAACCCGGAGGGCCTGTCGTACTCGGAGTTCGTCGAGAAGCACTTCATGGAGCCGCTCGGCATGAGCTACTCCCAGTACCCGCCGGTACAGGACCGCGAGCACATCCGCCCGGACATCTTCGAACGCAAGTCCACCGGCTACATGCCCATGGGATCGGTCTGGATACCCACGCCGGCGGTCTACTTCGGCGAGTTCCCGGCGGGCGGCTTCGTCGCGACGCCGGGTGACTTCGTGCGCTTCTTCCTGGCGTTCCTGAACGGGGGCGAGTACGGGGGCGCGCGGATCCTCGCGGCGGAGACGGTCGAACTGGCGTTGACGCCGCAGTCGGAATCCATGGGCGGCATGCAGATGGGCCTGGCGTGGATGCTCGGTAACGTCGGCGAGCCGGTCTACAACATCCAGCATGGCGGCGCCCACATGTACGGCTGGCAGAACTCGGGGATCGCATGGCCCAACTTTGACACGGCGGTGGTCTACGCGACCAACAACTGGGCGGTCCCGGAGATCGCTCCGGACGTCGCCATGCTGCGCAGCTTCATCGAGCACTGGCTGCTCGTCGACGCCGCCGTGCCGGAGGTGGCCGAGCGCCGTTCCGGGGCGGACTGGGCCAGGAAGGTCTCGTACGTGCGCGGCGTGCTGTTCACCGCCGCCTTCAACTACGCCATCGCCATTCCCACGCCCGTCTCCGACGAGCAGATCCAGCGCGCGGCGGACGCCGCGATACTCAACCCGGACCGGGCCGCCACCCAGGACAACTGGGACAGCGAAGCGTTCGTTCAGGGCGCCCGCGACCTCCGCGAGCATGGTACTGACACGGCGGCGGTCTCGACCTTCCTCACGGACAACGCGGTGGTCTCCGGGGACGAGTTCCGCCAGGCCTACCTGGAGATCGGCGGCAACCCGGAGATGAGCACGTTCTTCAGTGCGCTATTCGTGGCGCGGGGTGATGGCGACGAGGAACGTCCGTTGTGGTCGTCGTGGTTCCCCGAGGAGGCTGAAGCGGAATAGCGCCCCGCTTACCCGAGTGCCTTGGCCGCCTGCTCGCCGGCGCGGCCGCCCTCCGTGATGGCGTTGCGGTAGTTCATGCGCCAGCCGAGTTCGGAGTGGCCGTAGAAGATGCGGCCGTGGCCCTTCTTCATGGGCGCGGTAAGGCCCTCGCCGTTCTCCCCGCCGAAGTAGAACCCCGGTTGCGGCGCGATGTACGCGTGCCCCCAGCGGTTGAGGATGATGCCGGCGATGTCGCGGCGGGCGTCGAACCCGGCGGCCCCGAACAGTTCGTTCATGTGCGTGCGGATCGCCCGCTCGTAGTCGAGGTAGGGCTTGGCGAGCAACTGGGCGCGGGCGATCCGGGCTTGGGCGTCGATGTCGAGTCCCGGGGTGTAGAAGGGCACGTAGAAGGTCATCACCATGGGCAGGTCGGGGTGGTAGGGGGCGGTCAGCCCGCCGACCTTCATGGGGGCGCGGATGCTGCCGACGAAGCCGAAGCCGTCATACCAGCGCCCCGCGCCGATGCCGAGCCGGTGGAGGAAGCGCCAGTTGTTGAGCGCCACGTTGACGACCAGCACGGCGCCATGATGGAACTGCGCGTAGTTCGCGCGCACAGGTTCGGGCATGTCGGCGACGATCCTGCGGGCCATCTGGCCGCTGGCGGCGATCGCGACGGTGCGCGCGCGCACCTGTTCGGCGCGCCCGTTGCGGAGGTAGGTCACGCGCACGCCGTCGCCCTCGTGCCGCACGTCGATGGCCGTGGCGCCGAGGCGCAAGCGGGTCGGCGCGCCGCTCCTGTCGAGGGCGTCGAAGTCGATCCTGCCATGGGCGATGTTCACAAGCCCCTCCCCGGGAATGGAGTCCGGGATCAGGTACTTGACGATGTAGCGGGCGTAGGTGGTGTTCCCGCCGGGGAAGCTCATGATCTTGATCTGCGAGAAGTCGTAGGTGTCGGCGGTGAAGTAGCCCTTCATGCCGGGCAACTGCAGCAGGTAGGCCGCGTAGGCCGAGATCACGTCGCATCCGAAGCCGTAGTTCGCGATGGCGAGCACCGGGTCGATATGGTCCGCGACCCCGGCGTGCAGCTTGAGTTCCCGCACCAGGTAGTCCCGGTAGCTCATCGCGTCGAGCCAGGGGCCGAGGCCCTCCATGGCGTGCGCCGTCTCCTTCCCGTTGAAGGCGCGGAGCATGTCGCGGCGCAGGGGATCGGACCACGGCGTGCGTGCGAGGCCGTCTTCCCAGATGTTCTTCACCCACCGTCCGCCGTTGCCGTCGCGGAAGAAGTGACCGACATCCAGGTGCGGTTCGCCCCAGAACATCGCGTCGTAGCTGTCGTGGGCGAGGCGCAGGCCGAAGGTCTCGTCGGCATCGGCGAACTCGTACTCCATCGGCATGCCGACGGCGCGCCACACGTCGTCCGACAGGGTGGTCCGGCCGACCGGCGGCATGAAACCGTTGGAACCCTGGGGTCCGAACAGCCGGTAGCCGCCGACGGAGAACTCGTTCTCTTTCGCTTCGCCGCCGAACACCGGGTGGTTGTCCAGAACCAGGCAGGTCTTGCCGTCAATCCCGGCGTGGAACTGGAAGGCGGCGGCGAGGCCCGCGAACCCGCCGCCCACGACGACGAGGTCGAACGTTTCGCCGGTTGGTGAAGCGGCGGTGAGCGCGCCGGCCTGGCCGCCGTCGCGCAGCACGTGCGCGGCATCCATGACGGCCTGCGTGTTGCCGTTGCTGGTGGCGTAATCGCCGACGCCGCCGTAGCCGTCCCAGGGGTGGAGTCGCGCGGTCTGCACGGCTTGCGGGGTCGTGGCGAGCGGGGCGCAACCCGACAGCAGGGTCGCGCCGGCGCCGACCAGCGTGGAACCGATGAAGTCCCGCCGCGTGATGGGCTCGCCGATGCCCAGCCGTCGGTCGCGGCTGCTCAAGTCGCCCTGTCCCATGCGTCACCCTCCGACTTGGCGGCACTCCGCTTGGCGCCACCGAAGCCATCGCCCTGGCGGCGCTGCCTCCAGCCCCCGCCAAGAGCCGTCCAGCACTCCCTGCTAGACGCAACGCCCTTTCGTTTCCGCAGCTTTTGGACGGGCGATTCGTGCCTTCCATACAGCACTGTACTGTTTCCATACATTGCCGTATGTTTAGGGAGTCACAGAGCTCATTGGGGGGAGGGCATTGTGCACAGCCTTGCTACCGCCGTTTCTCTGCGAGGGGCAAACCCCTCGTCGCGACGCAACGACTACGTGTCCGACAGCTATGCCGCCTACAGCCGCCAGTTGCGCACGTTCTTTCAGCGCACCGTCAGCGAGTCGGAGGCGGAGGACCTGCTGCAGGAACTGTACGTTCGGCTGATTCGCCAGGTGGACCGGGCCCCGCCCACGAACTGCAAGGGATTCCTGTTCTCCGCGGCGGCGAACCTGCTCCGTGCCCTCGTGCGGCGCGGGGCGGCCCGGGGGTTAGACTAGCCGTTGACCATCGAGGGTGTCGGCGATCTAATTGACGCCGAAGAACACGACCCGTCGCTCTGGACGGAACAGATCGAGCAGCTCGAGGAACTGGACCGGGCCCTGGGCCAGGTCAGCGACAAGGCCGCGAGCGCGTTCCTGTGCCATCGGGTCGAAGGGTGCTCCTACGCAGACATCGCCGGCCGGATGGGCGTCTCCGTGAGCATGGTGGAGAAGTACATATCGAGCGTCCTGGCGGAACTGCGCCAGGCGCGTCTGTAACCGTCGGCGTTCGGCCGGCGTATTCGAAAGTTCCAGCCTGAGGAGAGCCGACGTGCCTGGAGACTACGAGTTGGGTTTGGGTACCGAGCAGGAGCAGCGCGCCGCCGAGTTGCACCGGACCAGCATCAGCATCGACATGTGCAGCATGGGGCCGGGAGGACCGGCGCTCTACGATCGGCTGCCCGGCGACGTCGTCGAGGAGCGCCTGCCGCCGTCGATGAATCCCTGGCAGCGCTTCCTCGAGGGCATGGAGTTGCCGTACGCGCTCACTGCGGAGGGGGCGTCCGACGCGCTGCAGGTCTTCTGCAAGGGCCACAGCGCCGCGAGCTTCGCCATGGGCGGCGTCAGCGAGCGTTCGCTGGAACCGCTCGAGCGGCTGAACGAACAGGTCCAGTCCGTGCCCTGGATGGACTTCGCCGGCACGGTGGCGGACTTCCGCGCCGCGCACGAGGCGGGTGACTACGTCACCTACGGTTTTGCCCAACCGGGCCTCGAAGGTTTGCCCCGGGACCTCGGGCAGTTCGACCGGGCCAAGGCGCTCGGCACGCGCTCCGTCATGCTCACCTACAACCGGCAGGACTTCGTCGGCTCCGGCTGCACCGACCGCACCAATGCGGGCCTCAGCAACTACGGCCTCGAAGTCGTCGAGAAGATGAACGACATCGGGCTCATCGTCGACACCTCCCATTGCAGCCGGCAGACGACCCTCGATGCCTGCGCGTTCTCGAAGGCGCCCGTCACGGCCACCCACACGAGCGCCGAGGGCGTCTACATGCACGACCGGGCCAAGTCCGACGAGGAACTGAAGGCCATCGCGGACACCGGCGGACTGATCGGCGTCTACGCGGTGCCCTTCTTCCTGGCGCCGCCGGAGGCGAAGGCGACCGTAGACGTCATGCTCGATCACATCGACTACATCGCCGGCGTGGTGGGCTGGGAGCATGTCGGCATCGGCACGGACTGGCCCTTCATGCTCAGCCACGGGATCGCGGAAGAGACCATCGGCCAGAACACCGAGGAGCTGGGATTCCGTGCCGAACACGGCATCACCATCCGCCAGAACCTCGTCGGTTACGACGATGCGCGGGACTTCGTCAACTTCACCCGGGGCCTCGTCGCGCGGGGATATCCGGACGAGGCCGTGCGGGGCATCCTCGGCGAGAACTTCCTGCGGATATTCGGCGAGGTGTGCGGATGAGGCGTTCGGTCGCGGCCGTCGCCCTCGCCTTGCTCCCTGTGGCGTTGGCCGGCGGTTGCGCGGAGGAAACGAATACGCCCGAAGCGGCGGCTGGAGCAGAGCCCGAAGCGCCCGCCGTCGATCTGTCTCCCGGTGGCTGGCCCGCCGGCGAATGGGAGAAGTACCTCGCGCTCGAGGATGTCGCGTTCCCCGGCAACCCCCTGGTCGAGGGCAGGCAGGGCGCGGTCACGGGCAGTTACCACGCCCTCGCCCAGCGGGCGGGACTCGAAGCGTTGCGCCAGGGCGGGTCGTCGGTCGATGCCGCCATGACCACGGCGTTAACGCAGGTGGCCCTCGGCGCCGGGGCGGTGATCAGCTACTTCGGCATCATGACGATGGTGCACTACGACGCCGCGGCCGATGAGATCGTCTCGCTCAACGCGGGCTGGAACGCGGTGCTCGGCGAGGACGACCCGATGTCCATCCCCGGCACGATCGGCATGGGTTCGGAAGAGGAGATGTACGGCTCCGACGAACCGAGCGGCCGCACCGCGCTGGTGGGCGGCTTCATGAAGGCCGTGGAGGCGGCGCACGGTCGCTACGGGAAGCTCGACTTCGAGCACCTGTTCGCGCCGGCGATCCATATCGCCGAAGCGGGGATCCCTTTCAGCACGCGGCTGGTCAGCTTCTTGGAGCCGCGCAGGCACACGCTGTCGCGGCTACCGGAATCGAAGGCCGTGTTCACGAACGCGGACGGCACGTGGATCGAGGAAGGACAACCGTTCCGTCAGTCCGCACTCGCAGGCAGCCTGAAGGCGATCGCCGAGCAGGGCGCCGACTACATGTACACCGGCCCGTGGGCGGAGCGGGCGGTGGCGGCCGTGCAGGCGGACGGCGGCAGCATGTCGCTCGAGGACCTGGCGGCCTACGAGGTGATGTGGGTCCCGGCGCTGGAGGCGGACGTCGGGAACTACCGGATTCACGCGAACGGTCTGCCGTCCTTCGGCGGCGTCAACATGATCGAGGCGCTGCACCTGGGCAAAGCGGCGGGCATCGAGTCCCTCGGCCACTGGTCCACCAACGGTGAATCCCTGCGCCGCGCATCGAACCTGACGTTCAACATGACGCTGTCGATGGTGCCGACCGAGGTCCTGGAGCAGCTCTACCCGGGGCTGGATCTCAGCCATGCCAGCCGCATCCGGCCGGAGACGGCGGACGCCCTCTGGTCGCGCATGGAGGAGGGCGCGATGCCGGCCCAGTACGCGGCAGCGCCGCCCTCCCATTCGGACACCGTGGTCGCCGTCGACCAATGGGGCAACATGACCGCCGTCACCCACTCCATCAACTGCGTGGTGTGGGGCGCCACCGGCATCATCGTCGACGGGATTTCCATCGGCGACCCCGCGGTCAACCAGAAGGCCGCCGTGGCGGCGGCCGGGCCCGGCGGGCGGGTGGCGGATCCGATCGAGGTGGGCATCCTCACCCGGAATGGGCGCCCGGCCGTCGCGTTCGCCTCCATGGCCACGGGCCTGCACCAGCAGACGTTCCAGTCGCTGTTCAACACCATTCACTTCGGCATGAACGTCAAGGAGGCCGTGGACTCCCCGGCGTTCTTCCTGCCGAGGCCCGTTCTCGATGCGTCGTCCGCCGAAGCCGTGCCCAAGTGGGTGGTCCGGGTCATGGCCGGGGAATTCGACGATGCCGTGCTCGAGGCCAGCGGCCTGCCGGTGGAACAGTTGCCCGCCGAGAAGCGCCGTTACACCCAGGGCCTCTGGGCCGGGATCAGCCGGGACCCGGAGACCGGCGAGCTGATGGCCGCTGCGCACCCGTACACGAACGGGGGTGCGTTCGCGTACTGAGCGAGCGAGCCTCAGGCGCCCTTGGCGAGACCCCGCCGCCGCGGATCCGCAACCCCCTCGATCATGCCGTCGGCCAGGCGTACGCTGTGGATGCTCCCCATGTTGATGTCCTTCGGGGAGACGCGGTAGAGATCGTGCCCCTTTGCGGCCAGGCCGGTCAGCACCTCCTCGCTGAAGTCCCCTTCGATCTCGATGGCGGTCATGCCCGGATGGGGATGCCCGAACCGGGGCGCGGACACGGTGTCCGTCAGGGACATTTCGTACTCGACGGCGTTCGCCGCCCCCTGCAGCAGGCATTCCATGAGGGAACGGCTCGGCGTCGCCATGGCCAGCGCCGGCTTGCCGTCGCGGAACAGCCAGAGTTGGGTCGAGAACCCCTGCGGCATGTCGGTGAACTTGCGGATGAAGGTGGCGCGATTGAGGATGACGCCGCCGACGTTGATGCCTGTGCCGAATGGCTCGGACGAACTGGAGTGGGTTCCGGCCGCCACGTTGCCCTCGGCGTCGACGATGGTCAGGGCGCAGGTCGCCGCCGAGAAGCCCTGGAATGGACGCGGCGCGCCGTTGCGGATCGCCTCGAGCACCTCGGCGGCGTGTGTCTCGGAGACCCACTCGGCCTGGGTCTCCGGGGTGATGTCCCGGCCGCGAATCCAGAGCTCCTGGGCCAGGCGCACTTGGGTGTGGAGCGCCTCGACGGATTCCGTCGGGCGGCCCATGCCCCCGAGGTCCGCGGCCTCGTAGACGCGCAGACCGAGCTGGAAGAGTGCGCCAGATACGGGCGGCACCTCGAACCCGCGATAAGGCGTACCGCCTGCTTCGCCCGGCTTCCAGGGCGGCGACACCAACGCCTGGTCGAAGTTCTTGAGGTCCTCGTAGGTGATGCCGCCGCCGCGGCGCTGGACCTCCGCCGCCAGTTCCCGGGCGAACGGCCCCGTGTAGAAGTAGTCCGGGCCTTCGTCGCGCAACGCCTCGAGCGTCGCCGCGAGCGCCGGCTGCCTCAGCATGTCGCCGACGCCGAGCATGTAGCCGTTTCGGAACCAGGCGTCGCGGCCGGTATTGGGGAAGCGGCCGATCATCTTGCGGGTCGCCTTGGCGTAGCCCCACAGCATGTGGTCGATGACGAAGCCATCGCGCGCGAAGACGATGGCCGGTTCGAAGAGGTCCTTCCAGGGCAGCTTGCCCCACGCCTCGTGGCAGACCTCGAGCCCCCGCACGAAGCCGGGCACCATCGCGCCCCATGCCGTCCAGGATCTGCGCTCGTCATAGGGCTCCTCCGCCGGGGCGCCGCTCGGAAAGGCGAAGAAGCCGCCGCCCTGCTTGAGTTGCCCGGTCTCCGCTTCCCAGAACGCCATGCCGAAGCCGCCGCCCAGCGTGGTCATGGTCGGTTCCAGCACGCATTGCGCGATGGCCGCCGTCATGTACGCATCGGCGGCCGTGCCACCGCGTTCGAGTGCCCACAGCGCCGCCTCCGTGGCGTAGGGATGGTCGCTCGACGCCATGACCCGGCTGCCGGTGGCATAGACGTTCGCGAGATTGGGCTGGATGGGTTTCAGGTCCTCGCGAGCGAGGGTCGCCCAGTCGCGCTGGCCTCCGGCGGCGGCGCGGGGGGCAAACGCAAGAGCGGCCGATCCGGCCAGGGTGGAAATCAGCATGTCACGGCGGTGCATGGGGGTTCGGGCTCCCGTCGGGGTGTTGCAGGCAAGGACGCAGGCCGGCGGCCGTACCCTCACGTCAGTATCACCAGATACGTTGGACGCCGTACCGATCGAAAACCCTGTCCGTGGACACGATTGGCAGATTGCGGGCTTTAGCCTGAGCGATCAGGACGCGATCGAACGGGTCCCGGTGTGGACTTGACAATCGTCCCGCACGCTCTGCGTCGTCGACGTCGATCTTAAGCTCCTCGATCCCTGCCCGACGAGCCCGATCGACAACCCTACCGCAACAACTCGAACACCCCCGCGCCGAGGAAGTTGCCGATCAGGTAACCGAAGATCCCGCACAGGATGCCGGGCGTGACCAGTTCGTGCCACCCGGAGCGCGCCGCCAGCGCGGCCGCGGTCGGCGGGCCGAGCACGCAGGCGTTGGAGGCGATGGCCAGCTCCCGTGCGCTGAAGCCGAACAGGCGGCCGAGGCCGAACGCGACGAGCGCATGCGCTGCGATGATCACGAAGGCGAAGAGCATCAGCAGCGGCGCCTGGCGCAGCATGGACACCAGGTCGACCCCCGCGCCGAACACGCCGAAGAAGACGTAGAGCAGCAGCATCCCGAGCGTGAAGTCGCCCTTCAGCGCCTGCATCTGCCGGCGGGCCAGGTTGGCCAGGGCGATGGCGATCACCGTGATCGCGAGGATGGCGAAGCGCGGCTGCCCGGCGAGGGCCGCGAGCCCCGTGCCCACGGCGCAGACGGTCAGGCTCAACCCGAGCGCCAACCCCATGTGGGTCAGGTCGGGCCCGTCGGCGGCCGCTTGCGGCTCCGGTTCGGCAGCGGGGGCCGGCGGCGGTGCGGAGGCGGCGTCCCAGCGGGCGAACCAGGCGAATGCGGGCATTGCCGAGAGCAGCATCAGGTACGCCAGTCCGACGCTCGCCTCCGCCCCGAGCACCACGGCAAAGCGGGTCGGGTCGTCGAGCCCGACCACCTTCGAGACAGCCACGAAGTTCATGCCCCCGCCGGTGTAGCCACCGGTGATGACCGCGGCGGCCTGGGGGGCCACGTCGCCCACCGGCACGAGGAAAAAGGCCACGAAGACACCGAGCACCGTACCGCCCGCCGCGAGGAGGAACGCGAAGAGCAGCCGTCCGGTCTCTGCCACGATGAGGCGCAGGTCCGCCTTGAACAGCAGCAGCGGAATGGCGGCCATCACGAAGTACTCGGAGACGAAGCCGTAGCTCGGCGCCTCCCGCGGGATCAGTCCCAGGTTGGAGAGCACGAGCGCCAGGAGGATCACCAGGACGGGAGCGGAAGCGCGGCTCGCCCACGCGAAGCGTTCGGCCCAGCAGCAGACGCCGACGATGGCGAAGAGCAGGGCCATGAGCCCGAGGTGATTGTCGGGGGCGATCAGCATCCGTTACGTCTCAGCCGGCAAGGGGCCTTATGGGCGATAGGCGACGTTGACGTAGTGCAGGTCGGCGGCGCCCACCGACAGCGGCGGCGCCACCGCGAACGCGACGCCGAATGCCCCGGGCCCGGCCGGCTGGACCTCGAAGTAGTTGCCGAGATAGAGCAGTACGTGGGGACGAGGGCCCTGCGCAAGGTCGAACGGTTCGGACAAGGCGGTCTCGGTCCAGGACTCGCCGTCCAGCGACACCGCGAACCGCGCGCGGGTAGTGATGGCGCCGTCGCCGGCCACATCGTCGCGGGCGTCGTACCAGAACACGCCGAGAGCTCCGTCCGGCGCGGCGCCGATGGCCGCGTTCCAGGCCGGCCCCTCGACGTCCGCCACCGTCGCCGGAACGCTCCAGGACGCGCCGCGGTCACGGGACGTCACGACGGACACGTTTCCCCGGTTGGTCGCGGGATCGTAGCTCGACGCCACCTGGTGGAGCGCGCCGTCCGGACCCAGGGACACCGGCATGTCGATGGCGAGCACCATCTCGTTTTCGGGATGCATGAAGGCGGACGTGTTCGATTGCAGGGGCAGGGGACTCGGTTCGCCCCAGCCGTCCTCCGATCGCCGGCTAAAGACCATGGCCGCCGTCGCCGGGTCTTCGCCGGCGAGCGTCACCGCCAGCAGTTCGCCGTCATCGAACTGCAGGAGGTCCAGCCCGCCCCTGGCCGCCATGACGGTTTCCGGTTCGCTCCAGGACGCACCGCCGTCCAGCGTGGAAGCCATGTACACCGCGCCGTCGTCCAGGTGGGACTCCGTACCCTCAGGCTGGCTCGGATTTCGATGCACATGCCAGGCCACATGCGCGATGCCGGGCCGCGCGGGGTCCGTGGCGACGAGGGTCGTATGCTGGTACTCGCCCAGCGGCGAGACGATCACGGGCTGCGACCAGGTGCGGCCGAAATCCGCGGAGGTCGACACCGTCACGGCGCTGTTCATCCAGTACTCCTCGCCCAGCACCAGCGGTTGCCCTTCCGGAGTGAAGTCGCCCTGGACCGCAACGAGGTACAGGCGGTCGTCGATGCCGGCGGCCAGATCCTGGTCCCCGTAGCTGTTGTAGGACGTTCCGGTGCACGGCGACAGGCCGGGAGGTTCCGCTTCTTGCCAGGTCGCGCCGCCGTCTTCCGACGTCGCGGCCGAGATGGCAAGCACCGGATCGCGCATGAAGGCGACCGCGATGCGTGCGGGATCGGTGGGGGATATCGCGAGGCGCGGGTCCGTCTCGGTGTCGTCCGGGTAGGTGTAGCCGTCGCTCAGCTTTCCGCAGTCGCCGTCGAGCGGAGACGTGCCCGTCCCTATGCGGACGGCGGGGCCGACCGTCAATTGCACGGTTTCCGGCGCCTCGCCGCTCTGCGCTACGACGTCTGCCGTCTGCTCGCGCCCGGCGTCGCAGCCGGCAAGGAGGACACCGGCGACGAGGCCGGCACCGATGACGGCAATTCTCACGGTTGTCCCCTCCGCAACTGACGACTTCGCCAATGATCCCGTCCGGAGCGGTGCCTTGTCACCAGCGATAGGTCAGCGTGCCGCCGATGGTCCTGGGCGGGGCCAGCACGCTGAAGGGTTCGTTGGTGTAGAACGAACCCAACTGCTGCACGAGCACGATCGTCTCGTCGAACAGGTTCTCGGCGTAGAGACTCGCGCGCCACCGGTCGCTCTCCAGCGTGAATCGGAGGGTTGCCAGCGTGTAGTCGTCCACTTCGGGCAGTTCGATGCGCGTGTTGCCGAGCGGGTCGGCGACCGTGTTCAGCCCGGTGATGTAGCTGTCGACGTAACGCACGCCGCCGTAGACGGTGAGATCCCAGTCGTTGGTGACTGGGCGCGTGTACTGGGCGGAAGCCGCCGCCGTCTGTTCGGGGACGAAGGGGAAGGGCGTGCCTGTCAGGAAGTTGATGTCCCCGGAGGGGTCCGAATCGGGCGGTATGTCGATCGAATCGAACTCGGCCTTCGTGTAGCTGTAGGACAGCGATAGCACGAGCCCCTCGGCGGGCACGGCGACCAGTTCGGCCTCGAACCCCTTGCTCGAACTCTCGCCGATGTTGAACACGCGGTTCACCGGGAACGGCTGAAAGACGCGCACGCGGATCTGCTGCTGGGTGATGTCCATGTAGAACGCGGCGAGGTTGACGTTCAGCCGATTGTCGAACAGTTGCGACTTCAGGCCCACCTCGTAGCTGATCAGTTCCTCGTTGTCGAAGGGCTCGTACTCGGGGCCCGGCGCGCCCTGGAAGTCCTGGAACCCCCCGGCCTTGAAGCCTTGCGCGACCGTGACGTAGCCCTTGACGCCGTCGCTGAACGCGTAGCTCGCCGATCCCATCGATGTCACCGCATCGATCTTCGTGCTGTTCCCCTCCAGGAAATCCGTCGTCGGCGGCAGGCCGATGACGGCGAAGAAGGGCACCGTGAAGTTCACGCGGGAGTCGATTTCCGGCTTCTCCTCCGAGTAACGCGTGCCCACCGTGAAGTCCCAGCTGCCGACCGAGTAGGTCGCCTGACCGAACAGGGCATAGCCCTCGCGGGAGATGTCGTACCACTGGTCCGCCGTCAGCCCGGCCAGGATGCCGAAGGTCGGATCCTGCGCGCCCGCGAAGATGTCCTGGTCCAGGTTGCGGAACTCGTCGAACCAGAACGCGCCGAGCGTCCAGTCCCACGGGC
>VXNE01000544.1 GCA_009840715.1 Gammaproteobacteria bacterium | reverse complement strand
GTGGACCTTGACCTCGATCTCGCGCGGCTTCGCCTTCTCGCGCTTGCCGACGGTAATCGAGAACACGCCGCGGTCGGCGGTCGCCTCGATCGCTTCGTCGTCGGCGTCTTCCGGCAGGCGGAAGTTGCGCGTGAACTTGCCGAAGCGGCGTTCCGTGCGATGGACCTTCTCGGACTCGTGCGTACGCTCGTACTTGCGCTCGCCCGTGACGGTCAGGACGCCTTCCTTGAACGTGACGCTCACGTCCTCCGGCGACATCGCCGGCAGTTCCACGTCGACGCGGTAGGAGTCGTCGAACTCCCGCACGTCGACAGGCGGCAGCCAGTCGTTGTAGCTCTCGCCGAGGAAGCCTCGCGCGAAGAGGTCATCGAACTCCCGGATGGGATTCCAGCGCATCAGGGTCATCTCTGTGCTCCGTTGCAGTCTTCGATGACCCCTACGTAGGGTCGTGCGAAAGGATTCAAAGGCCTTGAAATCGCCTGAGAAATCCCCACGCGGGCACTTTTTTTCGCGTTACGCCGGATCCTCGTTGAACATCGAGGTCCGTCCGCCGTCCACCACCAAGTCGTGACAGTTGACGAAGCGTCCCTCGTCGCTCGCGAGGTACAGGGCCGCCGTCGCGATGTCGCGGTCGAGGCCCGACACTTTCAGCGGCGTCGCCCGCGCCAGGTTGCGCTGCAGTTTCTCGAGCTTGCGGGCGTTCTCCTCGTCCGGCAGCGTGTTCGCGCGCTCGGAGCCGCCCCAGAAGATGGGCGTCGCGATGGCGCCGGGGGAGATCACGTTGACGCGGATGCCCTTCGGTCCGAGCTCCACGCCGGCGAGTTTCGAATAGTGCGTGAGCGCGGCCTTCACCGCGGAGTAGAGGATGTTGCCCTGCAGGTGGCGTATCGCCGCGACGCTCGAGTTGTTGATGATGCACCCGCCGCCGCTTGCCAGCATGTGTGGAATGGCGAAGCGCATGCCGAGCACGCAGCTCGTGAAGAGCAGCCGGAAGCCGTAGTCGACGTTCGCGGCGGTGATGTCCGGGACGGTGCCCGCCGTCGGGCCGCCGGCGTTGTTGAACAGCACGTCGAGCCGGCCGAAACGCTCCGCGGTTTCGTCGATGACGCGGCGGATGTCTTCCTCGACCATGACGTCCTGGCGCTGGTAGGTGACCCGGTCGCCCAGTCGGTCGGCCAGAGCCTGGCCCTTCTCCTCGGAGCGGCCGGCGATGACGACAGTTGCTCCTTCGTCGGCAAACAGCTCCGCGGTGGCCGCGCCGATCCCGCTGGTTCCCCCGGTGATGATGGCGACCTTGTCCTGCAGGCGGTTGCCCATGGATGCTCCTCGTGCGCAGTGCGAAACGCCGGACTATAACCCGCGCCTCTGTCTCATGGACGGCCGCTCAGAAACCGACCGCGCGTCCCGCCCCCCGCGGGTCGGACACGCCGAGCAGTTCCCCGTCGCGGCGCATCACGGAGTTGGCGTCGCCGATGCCGCGGCCCCAGCGGATCGCGTCGATGTGCTGGTGTCCCATGGCCTCGAGGGCCGCTATCGTGTCTGGAGAGAACCCGAACGGCTCCACGATCACGCGGTCCGGCTTCCACTGGTGATGGAAACGGGGCTTGCCGACCGCGTCGGAGAGGTCCATCCCGTGGTCGACGACGTTCATCACTACCTGCAGGACGGTGGTGATGATGGTGCTGCCCCCGGGAGAGCCGGTGACGAGTAGGGGCTCGCCGTCGCGCAGCACGATGGTCGGGGTCATGGAGCTCAGCATGCGCTTGCCCGGGGCGATGGCGTTCGCCTCGTCGCCCAGCAGTCCGTAGGCGTTGGGCGTGTTCGGCTTGATCGCGAAGTCGTCCATCTCGTTGTTGAGCAGGAACCCGGCGCCGGGCACGACGATCTTGGCGCCGTAGCTCAGGTTGAGGGTCGTGGTGTAGGCGACGGCGTTGCCAGCCGCGTCCATGACCGAGACGTGAGTCGTGTCGGGGGACTCGTTCGGGACGTCCCCCGAACCGATGTCGTCGGAACGCGAGGCGCGCGTCGGGTCGAAGTTCGCGAAGCGTCCTGCCGCGTAGTCCTTGTCGATGAGTGTCGCGACCGGCGTCGGGTAGAAGTCCGTGTCACCGAGGTGGTGGGCTCGGTCCGCGTACGCCCGCCGCTCCGCCTCGATCATGCGGTGCATCACCGCGGCGCTGCCGTAGCCGAAACCGCCTAAGTCATGGGGCTCCAGCATGTTCAGCATCTGCACGAGCAGCACCCCGCCGGACGACGGCGGCGGCATCGACACGATCTCGTGGCCGCGGTACGTGCCGCGGATCGGCTCCCGCCATACGGACTGGTAGGCAGCGAGATCCTCGAGGGTGATGAGTCCCCCGCCGCGCTGCATCTCGGCCGCCAGGAGTTCGGCGGTCTTGCCGCGGTAGAACCCGTCGTGCCCCGCCTCCCGGACCCGTTCGAGGGTCGCGGCGAGGTCCGGTTGCACGAAACGCTCGCCGGCCGCGAACGGCGAACCGTCGGCCTTCGTGAAGACGGCCCGGCTTGCCGCGTAGCGTTCGAGGCGCGGCAGGTGCCGGCGGAACTGGCCCACTAGGTCGTCGTCGAGGAGAAAGCCCTCGCGGGCCAGGGCGATGGCGGGATCCATGACCTGGGCACGCGAGAGCTTGCCGTGACGCTCGTGCACGTCGAGGAGCCCCGCGACCGTACCGGGCACGCCGACGGCCAGGTGCGAATGGGTGGAGAGCCCGTCGACCACGTCGCCGTCGTCGTCCAGGAACATGTCGTGCCCGGCGGCGCCCGGCGCCCGCTCGCGATGGTCATTGGTGACCACGGAGCCGTCGGCCAGCCGGATCACCATGAAGCCGCCCCCGCCGATGTTGCCGGCGGACGGATACGTCACGGCGAGCGCAAACCCCGTGGCGACCGCGGCATCGATGGCATTGCCGCCGTTGCGCAGCACGTCCGCGCCGACTTCGGAGGCGAGGCCGGAACGCGAGGCGACCATGCCGGCCTTGCCCCGGACTTCCGCAGGGCTGGCCGCATCGAGGTTCGCAAGGGTCAGCGTCGAGGCAATGCAGGCAAGCGCGACGTAGCGCATGGGGTCTCCGGATCGGGGGGCCGCGCGAGTATAGCGCCCCATGGCCGGCCCACTGGGGAAGATGTTAGGTTGCCGAGCGGCGGCGGGCGTGTGCAGGGGCGGGAGATTGTGAACTCGGACAGCGGGCCGTGGGACTACCGAGTGGCGGTACGACATGTGGCGGTGTCTCTGGCTCTGTTGCTGTGGGCGCAGGGCGGTGCCGTGACGCTGGCACAGGAGTACGACCTGGGCGAAGCGGAGGCGGAGCTCGCCAGTGCGCTCGCAGAGCTTCGCGAGCAGACCCGAGTCCTGGCCACGGAAGCCGAGAGCGCGATCGCGCGGGCGGGCATCGAGGTCCGACGCGACATCGCCTACGCGTCGATCGAAGGTGTGGACCCCGAACGCCTGAGCCTCGACCTCTATCTCCGGGGCGCCGACCATCCGCGCCCGGCGCGGGCGCCCATGGTGCTCTACCTGCACGGCGGGGGCTGGATGGCGGGGAGCAAGGCGCAGTCCTTCCTGCAGCCGCTCGTGTTCGTGCCGGAGGGTTTCGTCTTCGCTTCCGCCAACTACCGGCTGCGGCCCGAGGCGACCGTGGCGGAGATGGCGCAGAGCGCTGCGTACGCGGTGGGCTGGCTGGCGCGGCATGCGGGCGAGTTCGGCGGCGATCCGCACCGCATCTTCCTCGTCGGCCACTCGGCGGGGGCGCACCTGGTGTCGCTGCTCGGTACGAACGCGGCGTTTCTCGAGAACGCGGGCGTGCCCCCGGCTTCCGTGCGCGGCGTCATATCGCTCGATACGGCCGTCTACGACCTGCCGGGGCTTCTCGCCGGCACGGCGGGACAGATACACCGGACCGTCTTTGGCGCGGACCGCGAGCTGCAGGAAGAGGTCTCCCCGTGGCATCACGTGCGTTACGAGGAGCTCCGGCGGGCGTTCCTGATCTTCTACTCGGACGGGCGTCCGGAGGGGCTCACCCAGGCGATTCCGTTCGGGCAGCGGTTGCGGGACGCCGGCCACCTGGCCACGGTCGTCGAGGCCGTCGGCCACGACCACGGGCAGGTGAACAATCTGCTAGGGACGGAAGGCGACGTCCCGACGGCGCAGACGGTCGACTTCGTGAAGCGGCATGCCGGCGCGTCGGACTACCGGGAGGCGGCCCTCGAAACCGAGCTGGTGCCGAGTCCGGTCGAGTACGGCGTGCTGCTGCCCGGCGAGGACGTCATGACCGAGTCCGCCGGGGTCGACGCGAAACTGCCCGTGCTCCTATTCCTGCACGGAGGCGCCGGCAACCGCGGTCAGCTCGCGCGGTGGCGCGGCATGTTCGAAGAGGGATGGCGCTCCGGGGCGCTGCCCCCGATGGTGGTCGCGATGCCGTCGGCGACCCCGCTGAGCTACTACGTGGACTACCACGACGGGTCCGAGCGCTGGACCACGTTCCTGGCCGGAGAGTTCCCGCGCGCGGTGGCCGCGCGGCATGGCGGTGACCCGGACCGCGTCGCCATCGCCGGATACTCCATGGGCGGCGTCGGCGCCCTGCGTGTGTCCTTTCTGCATCCGGGGGCGTTCGTCGCGGCCGCGGGCATGGCCGCCGGCATCGACCCCGCCCTCGACTTCGACGCCCTCCCGGCCTGGTACGAGCCGTGGAAGGAGCCGCGACTCGGCGACCGCTTCGGCACACCGGTGGACCCCGCCTTCTGGGCGGCGAACAACCCGGCGAGCATTGCGGCGTCCGATCCGGACCGGCTGCGCGACAGCGGCCTCGCCATCCTCGTCGAGTGCGGCGCGGAGGACCAGCTCCACAACCACGTCGGCAACGAGCTCCTGCACCGCGTGCTGAGCGACCACGGGATTCCCCATGAGTACCGGCTGGTACTCGGCGAGGGTCACGTTCCGATCGCGCCCGAGCGCCTGCACGTCGCGTTCGAGTTCCTGGGCAGGGCCGTCCGCGGGCAAGGGGAGGCAAAAGCGGCCGCGCGGGCGCGGTTCGATGTCATGGTGGAGCCGATGCGGGCCTTGGGTCCGCCCGGGCAGGAGCCATGAGCACTCGACTGTCCACGCCGACGGCGCTACGGCGCATCGCGCTGTCCCACCAGGGCCTCCTGGGCACGCGACGCCTGGGCGGCGGCCTCCCGGGCATGTGCAAGACCCTCGATCGGCTCCGCTACGTGCAGATCGACACGATCTCCGTCGTTGCCCGCGCCCACCACCACACGTTCTGGTCGCGCGTCTCCGGGTACCGGGAGGACGGGGCCAACCGACTCATCCGCCGCGGCGAGGCGTTCGAGTACTGGGCGCACGCGCTCGCGTTCCTGCCGATGCGCGACTACCGCTTCTCCTTGCCGGTCATGAACGCCTACCGGCGGGGCGAGGAGAAATGGGTGCGCTCCCGCGACCGACGCCTCATGCGGGCCGTGCTCGACCGGATCCGGGAGGAAGGCCCGCTCAGGGTGCGCGACTTCGAGGCGCCGAACCGCAAGGGAGGGCAGACCTGGTGGAACTGGAAGCCGGCCAAGGGCGCGCTCGAGCAACTGTTCATGCAGGGGGACCTGATGAGCGTCGGGCGCGACGGTCTGGAGAAGATCTACGATCTGGCGGAACGCGTGCTGCCGGCGGACGTGGTGACGGTCGAACCGTCGATCCCGGAGTTGGCGGACCACCTGGTCGAGATGACGCTCCACGCGCACGGGTTCGCGGCGGCCCGCACGTTCACGCAAGGGATCCGGTACGGCGGCGCGCGCAGCAAGGAGACCCGGGCCGCGGTTCGCGGGGTGCTCGAACGCGGCGTGCGGAGCGGGGAACTGGCCACCGTCGACACTCCGGGCGGCGAGCGGTTCTTCGGCCGTGCCGACGTACTCTCCAAGCGCCCGGGCAAACCTGCCGCGGTGGCCCGGATCCTCTCGCCCTTCGACAACAGCGTCATCCACCGGGACCGCGCGCGGGAGATCTTCGACTTCGACTTCCAGTTCGAGGCCTACGTCCCCGAGGCGAAACGGCGCTGGGGGTACTTCTCCCTGCCGGTCCTGTTCGGCGACCAGTTCGTCGGACGCATGGACTGCAAGGCGCACCGCGACGTGCGCCGGTTCGAGATCAAGCACCTCTACGTCGAGCGGCCGTTGCCGGAGGCGTTCGACGCGGCGTTCGCGGCGGCCGTGTGGGATTATGCACGCCTTACGGGCTGTGACGACGTGTACGTGTCGGCCGTCACGCCCGCGGGCGACCAACCGAGGATAGAGCGATGTCTTACGCACACCCCGAGTACCTGATCGAACCGCCGGAACTGGCGGCGGACCTCGACAACCCGGACCGGTGCATCCTGGACGCGACGGTGTTCCTCGGACGCGCGCCGGGCGGGGGTTACCGCGCCGAGTCGGGACTCGAGAAGTACCGCGAGGGGCACATTCCCGGAGCCGCGTTTCTCGACCTGGTCGAGGCGGCTTCGGACACATCGACCGGCCTCGGCTTCACGCTGCCGGCGGCCGGGCAGCTCGAGGACCTGTTCAGGAGCCTCGGCGTCTCCGATGACAGCGAGGTCGTGCTCTACAGCACGGGCCACATGATGTGGGCCACACGCGCCTGGTGGCTCTTCCACTACTGCGGCCATCCGCGCGCGCGGGTGCTGAACGGCGGTTTCGATGCGTGGAAGGCGGGCGGGTTTCCCGTCTCGACGGAGACGCCGAGTCTCGAGGTGGGCACGTTCACGGCAATGCCCAGGCCCGAACTGTTCGCGGACCAGGATGCCGTGCTCGCGGCGATCGGCGATGCGGGCATCTGCACCGTGAACGCCCTGTCGCCGGACGTGCACTCGGGAGAGTCGGACCTCTCGTACGGGAGGAAGGGGCATATCGCGGGCAGCGTCAACGTCTTCTACGACGATCTCCTGCAAGATGGGCGTTTCAGGGACGTCGAGGGACTGCGCGCGGCCCTCGAGGCGAAGGGGCTCCTGTCCGCACCCAGGGTCATCAGCTACTGCGGCGGCGGCATCTCCGCCACCATCGACGCCCTCGCGTGCCTGCTCGCCGGTCACGAGCAGGTCGCCGTCTACGACGGCTCGATGTCCGAGTGGGTTCGTGACGAGTCGTTGCCCATGGAGACTGGTCCGTAGAGCCTCGGCCAACGTCTCACGCCGGACACGCGCAGCGTCTGTCGCCGCTGAGTGCAGAAATCGCACGTCCACGCGCGCGATCTCCCCTTCAGGAACCGCGACGGCTTCGGCACAGTGGCCGGGAGTTGGCAAAGCGCGGTAGCGGTGGGACACGACGACACACGAGCAAGCGAAGAGCTGCGCAAACTGAGAGCCGAAGGCGACAAGCTTGTGGCCGAGTTGCGCCGCATCCGCTTGATGAACATCCTGGATGTCCTTAAGCTGGTCGCGATGATGTTGGGCGCCGTCGTGGCGGGGTTGACGGCGGCCAACTCATTCGGGTGGTTATAGGAGGCGGGTCATGTTCGAAAGACACGAAGTGCTTTCCAGCGGCACGAAGGTGGACCGCCAATGGTGGCTGGCCACGAAGCTGACCGCGCTCATGGTGGTCACGGTCATCGCGGGCTATTTCACTGCGATGGCCCTTATCGCTTAGTTGGTCGCGGCGACGCGCATCGCGGAACTGGAAGCCCGGCTTGCCGCCCTGGAGTCCGAGGATCCTGGCTGACCGGGCGCCCGGTCCCGGATCAGGCGCCGACTTCCCGCTCCGGCCCGACCTGTCCCCGCATGAACAGTCGTCCTTCCCGCCGGTAAACGGCCAGCGCGTCAAGGAACTCGACGGGTCCGTAGTCCGGCCAGGCGCCGAGCAAACGGTCCCGCACCATGTGCACCGTCAGGTCATGCGTCACGCAGAGATCGATCTGGCGCTCCGCCACGGGGTGGTCGAGCTTCGTGGCGACGATGTCGAGGACGAGCCGCGCCGCCTGGTCCGCCGGCATCATGGCGTCGCGCGGCAGCTTCCCCCGCACCCAGCGGTCGATGAAGCCGTCCATGCCGTCCGACTCCTCCAGCGCCCGGAACATCTTCATCTGGTCGAGCACGTAGAAGACGCCGAGCCCCTCCACGGGCCGCACGCGCGTCGCCTCGCCGCCCTTCGACGCGTGGCCTAGCAACGCGAGTTGCGCGGTCTCGATACAGCGTTCCGGGGGTGAGGCGTAGCCCCGCAGCGTGTGGGACTTCGGCAGCGCTTCGCCAAGGCGGCGCGACAGGTCGCGGCCTTCCTCCGTGAGCGGATTGACGAGATCGTGCACGTTCTTGTTGAACTCGCGGGCGGAGTGGCGCATGAGAAGCGCGATGTGGTCCGCACCGCCCGCGACCAGTTCGCGCACGGTCTCGATGGTGGCGTCGCCGAACATTCCCCTTTAGTATCCCACGGCTTTGCGCATCGGGCGCCCATCGGCGGCAGTCGCCGAGACCCCGGGGCGTCGTACCGAAGGAGGATCGCATGGGACGTCTGGATGGCAAGGTTGCCGTGGTGACCGGCGCGGGCCGGGGGATCGGACGCGAGATCGCGTTGCTGATGGCCGCCGAGGGCGCCAAGGTCGTGGTGAACGACCTTGGCGGAGCCACGGACGGCACCGGCGGCGGAGCGATCGGGGAAGAGGTGGCGCAGGAGATCCGCGACGCGGGCGGCGAGGCGGCCGCCAACACCCAGTCCGTCGCGACGGTCGAGGGCGGTGCGTCCCTGCTCGCGACCGCGGTCGAGAGCTTCGGCGGCATGGACATCCTCGTCAACAACGCCGGCATCCTGCGCGACAAGTCGATCTTCAACATGGAAGAGTCCGACTGGGACGCGGTGCTCGCGGTACACCTGAAGGGGCACTACTGCTGCTCGCGCCCGTTCGCGAAGTACCTGCGGGAGACGGGGCGGACGGGGTGCCGCATCGTCAACTTCTCGAGCGTCTCCGGGCTCTTCGGCAACTTCGGGCAGGCGAACTACGGCGCGGCCAAGGCCGGTATCGCCGGATTCTCGCGGGTGCTCTCGATCGAGCTCGCGAAGTACGGCTGCACCGTCAACACGATCTCGCCGGGCGCCCTGACGCGCATGACCATTCCACTGCGGGACGCCCGCGGCGAAGAGACGAGTCAGCAGGACCTCGACACCGGTGGCCCGCAGCACATCGCCCCTGTGGTGGCGTGGCTCTGCACCGACGAGGCGGCGGGGATCTCCAACCAGATCATCCACTGCGCTAGCGGGCTCGTTGGCATCATGCAGCAGCCGGCGATCATCAAGAGCTTCAAGAAGCCGGGCGGCGGACTGTGGACGCTCGACGACCTCGACGACTACATGCCGCAACTGGTGGACGCCCGACAGGCCAACGTCGCGGCCGCGCAGGAGTCGAGCGCAGCCGTGGACATCGCCTGACGGGAGCGGAGCGATGCGCAACGCCAGCGACTACGAGCGCGTACCGACCAACGGCGTCACGCTGGCGGTCCACGAACACGGCTCGGGCAAGCCGGTCGTGCTGTGTCATGGCTGGCCTGAGATGGGCTGGTCGTGGCGTCACCAGTTGGGTCCGCTCGCCGACGCGGGCTACCGGGCGATCGTTCCCAACCAGCGGGGCTATTGGCTCTCGGACCGCCCGGAGCCGGTCGAGGACTACGACATCAACGCCCTGACGGGCGACCTGGTCGGCCTGCTCGACCACTACGGGGAAGAGCGGGCGGTCTTCGTGGGCCATGACTGGGGCGCCATCGTCGTCTGGGCCCTGGCGCAGTTGCATCCCGACCGGGTGGCGGGGGTCATAAACCTGAGCGTTCCCTTCATGCAGCGCGGCCCCACGGAGTGGGTCGGCTTCTGGGAGTCGCAGCTCGGCGGCGACTTCTACATCGTGCACTTCAACCGCCAGCCCGGCGTCGCGGACGCGGCCTTCGAGGAGAACACGCGCCAGTTCCTCGGCAACATCTACCGGGCAGAACAGTGGAAGGAGGCGCCCCCGCCGGCGCAGCCCGGCATGCCGCTCATCAACCTCGCGCGCCAGGCGGAGCCACGCGGCAAGGCGTTCATGGACGATGAGGAACTCGACGTCTTCGTCCGGGGGTTCGAGGAGAGCGGCTTCACCGGGGGCATCAACTGGTACCGCAACTTCACGCGCAACTGGCACATCCTGGGGGACGCGCCCCAGGTCGTCGAGGCGCCGAGCCTCGTGATCTACGGCCAGTACGACGTGGTGCCGAAGTCGCCGACCCTCGAGCAGCACGTCCCGAACGTCGAGGTGCACACCCTCGAGTGCGGCCACTGGATCCAGCAGGAGAAGGCTGCCGAGACGAACGCGCTGATGCTGGACTGGCTCGGGCGGCACTACCCGGCGTAGCCGCGTTCGGGGCGCTTGGAGAGATCTCCGCGTCCACGCCGGGACGAAATCGCACGCACTTTGGTGAAACCGCCCGTTTCTCCGTAGCCGGCCCTGGGCGATGCTCTGCTGCCCCTGTTTGGGCGCGCCAAGAACCCCGTGCTACTTTCCGTTGCGACGCGCCGCGTGGAGGCAGCGCATGCCGATGAAGAAGTCTCCCTTTCCCGCGGAGGATCCCCTGTATCCGAGTTCGGACGGCCAGCCGTTGGCTGAGAACGACTGGCAACTCCACGCGATCCTGGATGCGGTGGCGGTTCTCGACGTGCACTTCGAAGAGCGTCCGGATGTCTACGTGTCGGGCGACCTCCTCATCTACTACGAGGAGGGTGAGCCCCGACAGTGCGTGGCGCCGGACGTGCTCGTGGTCTTTGGCGTCCCCCGCCGCCGCCGGATGGTCTACAAGCTCTGGGAGGAAGGGAAGACGCCGGACTTCGTGCTGGAGGTCGCGTCGGAGGATACCTGGCGTCAGGATGAGGGCCCGAAGCGGACTCTCTACGCGGAGCTCGGGGTCCGCGAGTATTGGCTTCTCGATCCCCGTGAGGAGTACTTCGAAGCGCCCTTGCGCGGGCTCACATTGGCCGATGGTCGGTATCGGCCGTTGCCGGCCAAGGTGGAGGGCGGTCGCCGCGTCTTTCGCAGCCAGGTCCTGGGGCTGGACCTGCGGCTCGAAGACGGCCGGCTGTGCTTCCACGATCCGGCCACCGGCAAGGATCTGCGGACGTTGCGCTCGGCGGAAGCGCGTATCGCGGAACTGCAGTCCCGCCTCCGGGAGGTGGATTCACTCCGCTGAACGCTCCTACCGAAAGTACACGAACTGCAGGAACGCCTGCGTGCCGCCGCCACTCGTGACGCCGTCCACCACGGGCACGCCCCCGAACTCCTCGCCCTCGTCCCCGAGCACGGTCGTGATCCCCATCTGCATCCGGGTGAAGTCCGACGGTTCGTATACCAGCGCGGTCTGCAGGAGGCTCGAGCGGTCGTCCAGGTTGACGATAGCCGTCAGGCTCTGGGTCCACAGCGCGCTCCACTGGTAGGTCGCGCCGACCGCCAGGTAGTCGCGCATCATGTTGAAGAGTTCTCCCCGCGCGAGCCTGGTGACGAGCGGGTAGGGGAGTTCGGACCGTCGGGCGGGCAGCTCCCGTACCCCGAAGTCGTTGTGGAAGTACTCGATGAAGCCGAACGCCGCGCGCTGGAACAGGTCGAAGGCCCAGTCGATGTTGAGGATGCCGGAGACGTACCAGTCGTCGTCGTACTCGAGGCGCGTGCCGGTCACGTCGGTGCGCAGGATCGCGCCGCCGATGGGGACCCGCACGGTGAATCCCAGCACGTCGTCCAGGTAGTGGCGCGCGCCGAGTACCTCGATCTCGCTGCCGCCGAGGAAGCCGTGCCACTTGATCGCGCGGCTCGCGCTGTCGGTCCCCACCTTGCCGTACTCGTCGCGCCGCGCCACGTACAGGAACTGCAGGTCGCTGCCGCCGAAGGCCTGCTCGACGAGGACGACGTCGTCGCCCGGCTTGTATTCGCGGTCCACGGTGGTCGGGGCGAAGGGGTTGAAGAGGTCCATCGGCTGGAACACGCGACCGCTGCCCCAGCTCACGGCCTGGCGGCCCACGGTCACGGAGAGGTTGCGGCGCCGGTACTCAAGGGCGAAGCGGTCGAAGCGGTGCACCGCGCGGTGACGGCGCCCGTCGTCGATCTCCCAGGTCAGCCGCATGAGGCGCTGCGCGTCTTCCGTGGGCGTCTGGTCGAGGGTCTGTTGCCCGGCGCCGCTCGCAAGCGCGAACGAGTCCCCGTTCAGCCAGGAGAGGGAGTAGTCCGCGATGAAGCGCAGGCTGCTGTCGGAGCCGCCGTCCTTGCGATTCGCGTCGGCGCGCACCAGTACCCGCAGGCTGCCGGTGTGGTCGATGGCGGGCGTTCCGCTCGCCTGGCGCTGGAAGTCCTCGTCGGGGAGCATGGCGCCCGCGCTGAACCACTTGAGCCGCCCCTTGATCTCGGACTGGGCCTGGGCGGGGGCCGCCATCGCGAGGCACAGCGTGGCGAGCAGCACGGCGGAGCGCACCGGCCGGGTCCACCGGCCGTGGAGGACCTGGGTGGGGTTCGCGCGGACGGTCAAGCGTCCGGCGACGCGTCCGTGGTCGCGTCCATGGTCGACCCGTCGCTCTCGATGGCGCCGTCACGCAGGTTCACCGGCCGCTTCGCATAGCCCATCACCATGGGGTCGTGGGTCGCGGTGACGATCGTGACGCCGTGGTTCTCGTTGATGTTGCGCAACAGTTCGAGCAACTCCTTCGTGGTCGCCGTGTCGAGGTTGGCGCTCGGCTCGTCGGCGAGCAGGAGCACCGGGTCCGTCACGATCGCGCGGGCGACCGCGACACGCTGCTGCTGTCCGCCGGACAGTTCTCCGGGCCGCCGGTCACCGATGTCGTCGAGCCCCAGGCGGTCAAGGATCTCGAGGGCGCGTTCCCGGCGCTCGTTCGCGCCGATGCCCTGGAGCTGCATGATGAACTCGACGTTCTCGACCGCGGTCAGGACCGGGATCAGGTTGTAGGCCTGGAAGACGAAGCCGATCTTGCGCAGCCGCAGGTCGGAGAGCTGGGCTTCCGACAGGCCGCCAAGATCCTCCCCGTCCACGGAGACCGACCCGTCGTTCGGCCGGTCGAGACCGCCGATGATGTGCAGGAGCGTCGACTTGCCGGAGCCGGACGGCCCCGCGAGGCTGACCCAGTCGCCCTTGTGAACGGCGAAGTCGACGCCGCGTAGCGCGTGCACCGGCACGGCGTCGTCGGCGTAGACACGCGTCACTCCCTGACACTGCACAACTTCTTCAGACATGCGTTTCTCCTTGTGAAGCGCCGTTATCGGCGCATGGCCTCGAGCGGCCCCATCTTCATGCAGCGCACCGCCGGAGAGGCGCTCGCAACGAATCCGAGAATCAGGCTCAGGACCACGACCAGGATCACGTCCTGGGCGAAGAGCTGCGGGACGAGCACGTTGCTGAGCCCGAAGGTCGAGAGTGCCTCGTTGAAGGCCGCGAGGTCCACGCCGTCGGCGATGGGCAAGTACGCCAGCACGCCGATCACGACCCCGCCGGCGATGCCGGCGCCCATGATGAGCGTCGATTCCAGCACCACCTGCAGCAGGACGGAGCGTGGCCGCATCCCGATGGCCCGCATCATGCCCATCTCGCGGGTGCGCTCCATGACCGCGGTCACCAGGGAGTTGACGAGCCCGAAGGACAGCGCCCCCATCATGATGAAGAAGTAGACCAGGATGACGACGTCGATGATCGCCGTCATCGCCGCGGCCGTCGGGTCGAGTTGCTGCCAGGTCATCACGTCGAGGCCGGCGAACACGTTCGCGAGGCGTTGCAGGAGCGGGGGACTGAAGCGCTCTTCCGTGAGCCTGACCGAGAGTTCGGTCACCACGTTGGTCTCGAGCAGGTCCTGGACGGTGTCGCGGCCCGTGAAGACGAAGATCTTCTCGAGGGAAGAGGTGTCGCTGCGGTAGATGCCGGCCACCCGGTAGCCGGCCTCCCGGTTGCGGCCGTCGGCGCCCTGCGTGATGAGCACGATGCGCCGGCCGACCTGGGTCTCGATCCGCTCCGCCAGGCCTGCCCCGACGATCACGCGCCGGTCGGCGGCGTCGGCGAGCCCTTCGCCCTGGATCGCGAGCTTGCCGACGAAGGAGATGTTCTCGCTGGCGGGATCGATCCCGACGAGTTGAATGCCGCGGGTCTCCCGCTCGCTCATGATCACCGCCGGGACCCGCACGCGGGAGGCCCACCCGGCGACCATGTCCGACGTGATGCCTTCGAGCGCGTCCGGTCGCCAGTCATGGGCGACCTCGAAGCTCTGGGCGATGCTGGGGTCGTCCAGGTAGCCGGGCGCGAGGATCTTGACGTGCCCGTTCATGAGGTCGACGGCGTTGTCTGCCATCTGCACCTGCATGCCCCGGATGAACGAGTTCGCGAGGACCACGGCGGCGATCGCGAACGTGATGCCCCCGAGCAGGATCCCGTTGCGTCGCTTGTGGCGCCAGAGGTTGCGCCAGCCCAGTTGTACGAGGAGGCGGAGCTTCATGGGATCACCCTCTGCTTGGGGATAGGACGGTTGCTCATTCTTCTGCCCGCAGCGCTTCGACGGGGTTCAGGCGCCAGATGCGCCGCGCCGGGATGGCGGCGGCGACCTGCACGGCCACGACCATCATCGCCGTCATCAGGAGCGCCCCGGCGGAGTCGAACCGGGGCATCATCACGTCTGGCAGGAAGAACCTGTCCATCATGTCATCGAAGTCCCCGAACGCCGAGAAAGGAATGCCCTCGATGGCGCTGACGTACACGAACACCAGAGACGCCACGACGCCGAGCGCCACACCCATGAGGCTCATCCAGAACCCCTCGAGCTGCACCATGCGGAAGATCGCGGCCGGCGCCATGCCGATCGCCTTCAGCATGCCGAACTCGGCCGTGCGTTCGAAGACCGTCATGACGAAAGTACTGACGACCACGAAGGTCACGATCACCACCAGGAATCCGGCGAAGAGCGCGGACCCGCCGATCTCCCCGACAACGGACTGCTCGAGTATCGGCATGAGTTCCTGCCATGGACGCACGGCGGCGTTCCCGTCGAGCGGAACGATCATGGCCGCGAGGTCGGCCGCGAGCGCGCGGGCGTCCCGCGGGTCGCCTGTCAGCACGGCGATGACGTGGGCCTCGTCCTCAAGGCCGAACGCCTCCGCGAAGTCGTCGAAGTGGACCATCAGGAAGCCGCGGTCGAGGTCGGGGATTCCCGACTCGAAGAGCCCGACCAGGGTGACCGCCATCGCGGCGACGCCGCCCTCTGTGCCGGTGCCGAGGACGATGATGTCGTCTCCTGGCGCCACGCCGATGTTGCGCGCCAGCTTGCTGCCCATGAAACCCTCGCCGGCACGCTCCACCGGCCGTCCGCCGGGCAGCGCCTGGCTGGCCAGCGTCGCGAACTCGACGGCGGGGTCGATGCCCGTGATCTGGCCGCCGAAACTCCGCTCGCCCGAACCGTCGGACACTAGCCCGAAGCCCATGCCGCGCGGCGCCACCGCCTGCACGTCCGGATGGCCCGCCAGCGTCCCGGTCAACGCTGCCAGTCCTGCGACGGTGCTCCGCATCCGCGGATCGTCCAGGTAGTCGGGATGCTGTACCTGCGCGTGCCCGGTCAGTTGCGCGGTCCCGACTTCCAGCATCGAGTCCAGGGCGCCGATCTGGATCGAGCGCGAGAATACGACGAGGAGTATGGCGAACCCCACGCCTCCGGCCGTCAGCCAGGTGCGCCGCGGGACGCGCCAGAGGTTGCGCCAGGCCATGGTGATCAGCGCTCGACCGACGGCCCGGCGCACGGGTGTGGAGGCAACGGACGGGAGTGTCAGTTCTGACATGTCATTCCTCGTCCCGGAGCGCATCGACCGCGCTCAACCGCCAGATGCGCGGAGCCGGAACGGCGGCGGCGAACTGCACCACGGCGATCATCACCCCGGCGATGAGCAGCGCATCCCGGGTGGCGAACGCGGGTATCAGGGTGTCCGGCAGGTTCAGCCGCTTGTACATCCCCGCGAGGTCCCCGAACTCGGACACCGGGACGCCCACGGCCGCGACGGCGGACACGACCGCCAGGGCGGCCGCCAGGCCGAGTGCGACGCCGAGCAGGCTCATCCAGAGCCCTTCGAACTGCACCATGCGGAGAATCGCGGCGGGCGGCATGCCGATCGCTTTCAGCATGCCGAACTCGGCGGTGCGGTCGAAGACCGTCATGACGAACGCGCTGACCACGACGAAGGTCACGATCACGGTCAGCATGCCGGCCAGCGTGAACCCGATGGTGTCCTTGACGACGACCAGTTGCGCGAGTTGGGGCTGAATCTCCTGCCACGGGAGCACGCGCGCCGCGCCGGCGCTCGCGGCGCTCTCGACGCTCTCGATGCTCTCGATGGAGCGGGCGATCGACGCTGCGAAGGCCCGCGCGTCGGCCGCGTCCTGCCCGAGCACCGCGACCACGTGCGCCTCGTCCTCGAGTCCGAACGCCCCCGCGAAGTCGTCGAAGTGCACCATCATGACGCTGCGGTCGAGGTCGGCGACGCCGGATTCGAAAACCCCGACGAGGGTGACCGCGATCGCGGCGACACCGCCCTCCTTGCCCGTACCGAGCAAGAGGACGGAATCGCCCACGTCCGCGCCGAGATTGCGCGCTAGAACGCTGCCCAGGAATCCTTCCCCGACCCGCTCCAGGGCGCGGCCGCCCGGCAGGGCCCGTTGCGAAACCGTGGCGAACTCGACGGCGGGATCGATGCCCAGGACCTGTGCGCCGAAGCTCCGCTCTTCCGACTCCGACTCGGCGGACACCAACGCAAAGCCGATGCCTCGCGGGGCCACGGCACGCACGTCGGGATGTCCGGCGAGTGCCTCGGTCACCTCGGACAGCCCTTCGACCGTGTGCCGCATCCTGGGATCGTCCAGGTACTCGGCGTGCTGGACCTGCACGTGGCCGCTCATCCGCTCGGTGACGAGGTTGACGGCGGCGCCGAAAGCGCCCCCGTGCATGGAGCGCAGGAACACGACGAACAGGATGGCGAAGGCCACGCCTCCGGCCGTCAGCCAGGTGCGGCGCGGGACGCGCCAAAGGTTGCGCCACGCCATGGTGACGAGAGTTCCACCGACAGCGCGCCTTGCCGGCCTCGAGGCGACCGGAGATAGCGTCAGCTCGGACATGTCACTCTTCGTCCCGGAGCGCATCGACCGCGTTCAGGCGCCAGATGCGCGGGGCCGGAACGGCGGCGGCGAACTGCACGGCCGCGATCATGATCCCTGCGATGAGCAGCGCCTCGCCGGTGACGAACGCGGGAACCAGTGCGTCGGGCACACTCAGCCGGGTGCGCAGGTCCTCCATGTCGCCGATGGCCGACACCGGAATGCCCTCCACGGAAAGTGCGGATACGGCCGCGAGGGCGACCGCCATGCCGAGCGCCACGCCGAGCAGGCTCATCCAGAGCCCCTCGAGCTGCACCATGCGGAAGATCGCGGCGGGAGGCATGCCGATGGCCTTCAGCATGCCGAACTCGGCCGTGCGTTCGAAGACCGACATCACGAACGCGTTGACGACCACGAACGTCACGATCACGATCAGGATGGTGCCTATCACGAACCCCCCGCCCTGCTTCATGACGATGTACTGCTCGAGTTCGGGCTGGACTTCCTGCCACGGTCGAACGCGTGCGGTGCCGGCCTCCGCGGCATCCTCGACCGACGGGCTGATGTCGGCCGCGAAGCCGCGTGCGTCGCTCGCGTCGTCTCCGAGGACCGCGATGACGTGCGCTTCGTCCCGGAGCCCGAAAGCCTCGGAGAAGTCGTCGAAATGGACCATCATGAGGCTGCGGTCGAGGTCGGCGTTGCCGGACTCGAAGATCCCGACCAGGGTGACCGCCGTGGCCGCGCCGCCG
>VXNE01000401.1:2833-18067 GCA_009840715.1 Gammaproteobacteria bacterium | reverse complement strand
GACGCGGGTCTCAACCACGGTGGCGGCGACCGTGCCGGACGCCAGGTGCGCATGGATAGGCTCGCCCGGCGCCAGGCCGCCGGCGTCATCGACTACCACCCCCCAGCGCGTGCCGTCGGGCCGCGAGACGATCGCGTAGCCCCGGTCCAGCGTCGCCAGGGGGCTCACGGCGTGCAGCGTACGCATCGTCCCGTTCACGGCGCGACGGGCGGTGTCCACGCGGCGGCGCGCCCCTGCCCCGAGCGCGTCGAGGCCGCGCCGAGTACGCTCCCGGGCAGTGTCGATGGCCACGGCCGGGCTCGCACGGTAGAGCAGCCGGCGGGTCGCCGCGAGTCGTTCACGGGGCGCGGCGACGCGCTCCGCCATGGCGCGGCCGAGGCGTTCGCGCAGGTCGTCCGCGCGCTGCATCTGCTGTTCCAGCGCGCGTACGGGGTCCACCAGCCGCGCCGACGCGGCCTTCAGGCGCACGCGCTCGAGGCCGATGCGCTCGAGTACGCGGCCGGACAGCCGGGTCTCGAATCCGTCGAGCCGCCGGACCAGGTCCGCGCGCTCGGGGGTGATGAGCTCCGCTGCCGCGGAGGGCGTCGCGGCGCGCCGGTCGGCGACTAGGTCGGCGATCGTGACGTCCACTTCGTGGCCGACGGCCGAGACCACCGGGATCGTGCATGCAGCGATGCGGCGGGCGACGGTTTCCGAGTTGAAGGCCGCCAGGTCTTCGAGGGACCCGCCGCCGCGGGTGAGCAGGAGCAGGTCCGGCCGCTCGGTGGCCCGCTGCGCCTGATCCAGGGCGGCGCCAATCTGCGACACGGCCTCAGGCCCCTGGACGGCGACCGGAAAGCAGGTCACCGCCACGCATGGAAAGCGTCGTCGCAACACGGCGAGCACGTCCTGCAGGGCCGCCCCGGACAGCGAGCTCACGACCCCGACGTGTCTGGGCAATGCGGGTAACGGCCGCTTGCGCTCCGCGGCGAACAGGCCTTCCCGCTCGAGCTTCCCGCGCAATTGGTCGAATGCCGCCCGCAGGGCGCCCTCGCCGGCGGATTCGATGTGATCGACGATGCCCTGGAATTCGCCGCGGCTCTCGTACAGCGACAGGCGGCAGCGGACGAGGACGCGCATGCCGTCGGCGACGCGGGTGCGCACGAAGCGGTTGCGGCTCGCGAACATCACGCACCGCAGTTGCGCCCGGGCGTCGGCGAGGCTGAAGTACCAGTGGCCGGATCCCGGCCGGCGCAGGTTCGACACCTCTCCTTCCACCCAGACGACCGGGAAGCTCTCCTCGATCGCGAGGCGCGCCGCGGCGGTCAGCTCGCTGACCGCGTAGACGTAGCGTACGTTGGACGCTTCGAAGAGGTCTCCCGTCTCGCTCGTCTCTCTCGTCAAAGGGGCGACCGGCCCGTGTCCGGGCCGGGCGTCACGCATAGATGTTGTCGCCGACGCCGATCATGCGCCGGTTGCCCTTGAGGTTGCCGGGCACGTCGGGGCCGTCACGGTCGGTGGGGTAGGGGTGCCAGAGGCCGAGCAGGTCCTCGAGTTCCGGGTACTTCTCGAGGAAGCCCCGATTGTCGCCCTCCCGGATCACCTCGCTCCAGGTGTGGATCGGCTGCAGGTAGCTACGTCCGTAGATGAAGGGCAGGGTGATCCGCATGCCCTCCGTGGTGCGGGGGCGTGAGCCATGCCACAGGCTGCCATGCCAGATCGCAAGCGAGCCGGCCTTGCCGGTGAGGGAGACGGGTTGTACGGGCGCGCCTTCCTGCCACCACAGCGCCTCGTCGGGGCGCGGCATGCGGCCCCAGCGATGGCTGCCGGGGACCAGCACGGTCGGACCGTCCTCCGGCCCGCTGTAGTCGGTGAGGAGCCACGACAGGTTAATGAGTTGCGCCCACTCCGGCAGCGGAGACGGGACGCCGTGGGTGTCGGTGTGCAGGCGCATGTAGCCGCCGGTGTCCCGGCGGTACTCGCCGCCGTCGCGCGTCTTGACGATGGCCGGCGTGCCCTGCAGGACGACGTTGCGGCCGCACATGAAGCGGGCGATGCACAGGGCGACCGGATGCAGGGCCGCCTCGATGAACGCCTCGTCCTCGAGCAGCCAGCACCAGGTCTTCTTCCGTCCGCCCCAGTTGTCCGAGTACGTCCTCCAATCCTCGGGGACCTCCAGGTCGTGTCGCTCGGCCAGGACGCGCAGGATCGCCTCGCGCAGGCGCTCGATGAGGTCCGGAGAGCCGAGCAGCTCCGGCGGCACGATCGTGACCCCGTAGGTGTGCATTTCCAGCAGGTGCCGCTCGAGGCCGAGCCGCCGCGCTTCCAGGCGAATGGCGTCGGCGTCGGGGACGCTGTCCAGGGCTGGTATGTCCATGGTCCTTTTCCTCCTGCCGGCGTCAGGCGTACTGGTCGCGGCCCGCCTGGATGGTCGGGTCGACGTGGTGCGGCCGGTCGACCTCTTCCCTGTACGGATAGATGCGCTCGTAGCCGAGCATCTTCGGCAGGCCCGGCCAGCGCTCGAGGTACTCAGGCGAGATTTCCTTGACGCGCTCGATCGGGCGCATGAACACCCGCTGATAGACGTGCACGAGGGTAATGCGCGCCCCGGGCTTCGTGCGTCGCACGGAGCCGTGCCACATGGAGCCGTTCCACACGGCTAGGGAACCGGCGGCCCCCTCGAGCGGGACGGGCTTGATGTAGTCGTGCTCGGTGAGGTGCGCCTGGCTCTCCTCGCCGCGCGGCATGCGGCCCCGCTGGCTGCCCGGCACCAGGACCGTCGGACCGTCCTCCCGGCTCAGGTAGTCGGTCAGCAGCCAGGACAGGTTAATGAGTTGCGCCCACTCCGGCAGCGGAGACGGGACGCCGTGGGTGTCGGTGTGCAGGCGCATGTAGCCGCCGGTGTCCCGGCGGTACTCGCCGCCGTCGCGCGTCTTGACGATGGCCGGCGTGCCCTGCAGGACGACGTTGCGGCCGCACATGAAGCGGGCGATGCACAGGGCGACCGGATGCAGGGCCGCCTCGATGAACGCCTCGTCCTCGAGCAGCCAGCACCAGGTCTTCTTCCGTCCGCCCCAGTTGTCCGAGTACGTCCTCCAATCCTCGGGGACCTCCAGGTCGTGTCGCTCGGCCAGGACGCGCAGGATCGCCTCGCGCAGGCGCTCGATGAGGTCCGGAGAGCCGAGCAGCTCCGGCGGCACGATCGTGACCCCGTAGGTGTGCATTTCCAGCAGGTGCCGCTCGAGGCCGAGCCGCCGCGCTTCCAGGCGAATGGCGTCGGCGTCGGGGACGCTGTCCAGGGCTGGTATGTCCATGGTCCTTTTCCTCCTGCCGGCGTCAGGCGTACTGGTCGCGGCCCGCCTGGATGGTCGGGTCGACGTGGTGCGGCCGGTCGACCTCTTCCCTGTACGGATAGATGCGCTCGTAGCCGAGCATCTTCGGCAGGCCCGGCCAGCGCTCGAGGTACTCAGGCGAGATTTCCTTGACGCGCTCGATCGGGCGCATGAACACCCGCTGATAGACGTGCACGAGGGTAATGCGCGCCCCGGGCTTCGTGCGTCGCACGGAGCCGTGCCACATGGAGCCGTTCCACACGGCTAGGGAACCGGCGGCCCCCTCGAGCGGGACGGGCTTGATGTAGTCGTGCTCGGTGAGGTGCGCCTGGCTCTCCTCGCCGCGCGGCATGCGGCCCCGCTGGCTGCCCGGCACCAGGACCGTCGGACCGTCCTCCCGGCTCAGGTAGTCGGTCAGCAGCCAGGACAGGTTCGCGTACGTGGCGAAACTCGGCCACGGCGGCGGTACGCCGTGGCTGTCGCTGTGCAGGGGCAGGTCGAGCTCCTGCTGTTGGGTCTTCAGGATGAACGAGGCTCCGGCCAGGAAGCCGCTCTTGCCCGTCAGGAACTGGGCGATGCACTGGAATGCCGGCTGGTGGACCGCTTCGAGAAAGGCGTCGTTCTCGAGCAACCACCCCCACGCCTGGTAGCGTTCGATCTTGCCGTCGTAGGTGCGCCAGTCCTCGATGTGATGACCGGTGCGCCGTTCGTAGACGTCCAGGATGGCGGCGCGCAGCCGTTCGGTCAGCGAGGGTGGTCCCATCTTCTCGGGGGGCACGACGGTGAACCCGTACATGGCGAGATCGAGCAGGTGCTCCTCGATGTCGAGCGCCCGCGCGCGCTGCATGATGTCGTCGAGATCCGGGTTCGTGCCCAGTGCGGGTAGGTCCAAGGTGGGTGTCCCCTTCGTTCGAGCCAGTTTCGAAGGCGGTGATGGTAGGGGAGCTATCGCGACCCTGCAACGGCGTCCACGGGCACCGCCGTCGCGGTCGTACAATGGTGCGATGTTCCGTGGACCGACGATGGAGACCGCGATGCCCAGTCCTGCAGCACATCGCCAGACGCGTTACGTGGCCGCGCCGGGGCTGACCGAGCCTACGCCCCTGCCGCTGCCCGAACCCACCGCGGACGTCGAACAGGCGAAGGCCGACCTGACGGAGTACGGCGTCTGCATCCTGACCGGCGTGCTGGACGATCGCGAGGTCGAGGCGTTGCGGAACAGGCTCGAGCGCCAGGCAGCCGCGGAACGGGCGCTTGGCGACCGCTCGCCGTACCGGGGCGATCACAACAAGCAGCTCCTCTCCAACATGGTCAACAAGGGCCAGGAGTTCCTCGACCTGGTCGTGCGTCCGGAAGCCGACGCACTCGCCGGCTACCTGCTCGGCAAGAGCTTCCTGCTCTCGAGCATGACCGCGGGCGTCTTCCTCGGGCCGACGACGGAGCCGCAGCAACTGCACCGCGACCAGGGACAGGTGCCGGCCACGGCGGACTTCGCGGCGTCCTGCAACCTCTTCTGGCTGCTCGACGACTTCACGCCCGAGCGTGGCAGCACGTGGCTCGTCCCGGGCAGCCACCGCTGGCCGGCCGAACACCTCATCAAGCCGCCGCCGCGGGAGAAGGCCGTGCAGGTCACCGCGCCGGCGGGCAGCGTCTACTGCTGGGACGGGCGCGTATGGCACAGCGCCGGCGCCAACCCCGAAGGACACCCGCGCCGTCACGTCACCACCTTCTTCTGCCTGCCGTGGACGCGCCAGCAGGAGAACTGGGGCGTCACCTGCCTGCAGGAGGTGCTCGACGAGGCGAGCCCGAAGCTGCGTGCCCGGCTGGGGCTGCGTACCTACGGCACGCTCGGGCTGATGAGCGGCACGCGCACGGACCAGGAGGCGGTGAGCCTCGGCAACTACGACGTCGCCATTCCCGAGCACATCATCGGCGAGAACGGGGCGCTGCACCCGATGCGGCGCGTGAGCCGCGCCCGCGTCGCTGACGCCCGCTGACTCCAGTGGAGCGAGAGCCGGTGACGTGGCGGCAGCTTGGCGTTCAAGCGGTCCACCTTGTATAGTATGCCGTCATTTTTCAGTGATAAATGACGGCTAGGTGGACAGTTACCATCGACTGACGCGACTTCCGTCGCAGAGTTTCTTCCTGTTCGGCATGCGTGGCGTGGGCAAGAGCACGTGGGTGCGGAGCGCGCTTCCCGACGCGACGGCCGTGGACCTGCTCGACGAGCGCCTGTACCGTGACCTCCTGGCCGATCCGTCTCTCTTCGCGCAGTCGCTGGCCGAACTCGGACCGGGCGACTGGGCCGTCGTGGACGAAGTGCAGCGCCTGCCGGGGTTGCTCAACGAGGTGCACCGGCTGATCGAGGCGCGCGGCCTGCGGTTCGCGCTGCTCGGCTCCAGCGCGCGGAAGCTCAAGGCGGCGGGAACGAACCTGCTCGCGGGGCGGGCGCTGCGCAAGACGATGTTCCCGTTGACGGCCGCAGAGCTTGGAGTCGACTTCGAGCTGGAACGCGTGCTCCGCTTCGGGTCGATCCCGCTCGTGTGGGTCAGCGACGATCCACGCGGGGTTCTGGACGCCTATGCGGACCTGTACCTGCGCGAGGAGATCCGGGCCGAGGCGCTGGTGCGCAACCTACCCGGCTTCGTGCGGTTTCTCCCGGTGGCGGCCCTGTTCAACGGCCAGGTCGTCAATGTGGCTGGAATCGCACGGGACGCCGGAGTGGCGCGCACGACGGTGCAGGGATACGTCGACATCCTCGTCGACACGTTGCTCGCGTACCGCCTGCCCGCCTACCAGACGCGCACGCGGGTCCGGGAGCGCCGCCAGCCGAAGCTCTACTGGGTCGATCCCGGCGTCGTCCGCGCCGTCAAGCGGCAGCTTGGCGAGGTGACGGCGGAAGAGCACGGGCCGCTGTTCGAGAGCTGGGTCGGCACGACGCTGCGGGCCCACGCCCAGACAAGCGAACTCTTCGACGAGCTGTTCTACTGGGCGCCCCACGGGTCCGGGACCGAGGTCGACTTCGTCCTGCGGCGCGGAAGGGAACTGCTGGGCATCGAAGTCAAGGCGACGGCCCGCTATCACACGCGCCACCTGAAGGGCTTGCGGGCGCTCGACGGAGCGACGCGTAGGGTGTTGGTGTACGTGGGGGACCGGTCGTTCCGCACCGAAGACGGCATCGACGTCTGGCCGGCGGCGCGTTTCGCCGAAGAGGCGGCCACGGGAACCCTCTGGCCCTGACGCGCACAAGTCGCGCGCAACGGCGTTGCGCGCGTTTACACACCCGCGCGACGCTCGTAAAATCTGCTTTTGTCCCAGCGGGTGCCTCATGCTGCGAATCGCCCAGGAAGCGCTCACCTTCGACGACGTTCTCCTGCTCCCCGCCTACTCGCACGTCCTGCCTTCCGAAGTCGATCTCCACACGCGCCTGACGCGGGACATCGCGCTCAACATTCCGCTCATGTCCGCGGCCATGGACACGGTCACCGAGGGCCGTCTCGCCATCGCCATGGCCCAGGAAGGCGGGATCGGCATCGTGCACAAGAACATGGCGCTCGAGGCCCAGGCGCGCGAAGTCCGTGCCGTGAAGAAGTATGAGAGCGGCATCATCCGCGACCCGATCACGATCGCGCCCGACCGTACGGTGCGGGAACTCCTCGAACTGACGATGGAGCACCGGATCTCGGGCGTTCCCGTGGTGCGCGGCGACGAACTGGTCGGCATCGTCACGAGCCGCGACATCCGTTTCGAGGAGCGTCTCGATGCGCGGATCTCCGAGGTGATGACGCCCAAGGAACGTCTCGTCACGGCCCGCGAGGGCGCGACCTTCTCGGAGATCACGGACCTGCTGCACCGGCACCGCATCGAGAAGGTACTGATCACGGACGAGGACTTCCGCCTGACGGGCATGGTGACCGTCAAGGACATCACCAAGGCCCAGCAGTTCCCGAACGCGTGCAAGGATGACCAGGGCCAGTTGCGGGTCGGGGCGAGCGTGGGGACGAGCGAGGACACGGACGACCGCGTGGCCGCGCTGGTGGAGGCGGGCGCCGACGTGATCGTCGTGGACACGGCGCACGGCCACTCGCGGCGCGTGCTCGACCGTATCAGTTGGATCAAGCAGAAGTACCCCGGCATGCCGGTGGTCGGGGGCAACGTCGCGACGCCGGAAGGGGCCGAGGCGCTGATCGACGCGGGTGTCGATGCGATCAAGGTCGGGATCGGGCCGGGCAGCATTTGCACGACCCGCGTCGTCTCGGGCACCGGGGTCCCGCAGATCACGGCCGTGGCGGACGTGTCGCAGAAAGCCTCCGAGTCGGACGTACCGGTGGTCGCCGACGGCGGCATCCGCTTTTCGGGCGACATCGCCAAGGCGATCGGCGCCGGGGCGAGCGTGGTGATGGTCGGATCGCTGCTGGCCGGCACCGACGAGGCGCCAGGCGAAGTGGAGCTCTACCAGGGCCGCACCTACAAGTCCTATCGGGGGATGGGATCTCTCGGCGCCATGGGCGAACGCTTCGGGTCGAGCGACCGCTACTTCCAGGAGCCCGAGGGCGACAACGGCAAGCTCGTCCCGGAGGGCATCGAGGGTCGCGTCCCGTACCGGGGCCCGGCGAGCCCGATCGTGCACCAGCTCATGGGCGGGCTCCGGGCGTCGATGGGCTACACCGGGTCCGCGGACATCGAGACGATGCGGACGGGCCCGAAGTTCGTGAAGATTTCCGGCGCGAGTCTCGCGGAAAGCCACGTGCACGATGTCGCGATGACCAAGGAACCGCCCAACTACCCGCTGGAGTAGGCCCGACGCGCGCGACGTGCCCCGCGACCTGGAGATTCTGATGGGGAGGCTCGACTCCTGTGCGTGACGACAGCGCGGCGGCCGTCGACGGGCGTGCCGACCGGGCCGTAGCCGAAGCACGCGCGCAGCGCCTGCTCGTCATCGACTTCGGGTCGCAGTACACGCAGCTCATCGCCCGCCGGGTCCGCGAGGTCGGCGTCTACTGCGAGATCCATCCGTTCGACGTGCCCGAGGGCTTCGTCGCCGAGTTCGCCCCGCGGGGGATCATCCTTTCCGGCGGGCCGGAAACGGTCACGGAAGGCTCGACCCCGCGGATTCCCGACCAGGTGTTCGCCGCCGGCGTGCCGGTGCTCGGCATCTGCTACGGCATGCACGCCATGGCCGCCCAGCTCGGCGGAGCGGTGGAGGCTTCTTCGCATCGCGAGTTCGGTCACGCGGAGATCGAGGCCGAGCCTGGCGACGCGCTCTTCGACGGCCTGACGGACGGCGGCCGCTTGCCGGTCTGGATGAGCCACGGGGACAAGGTGACGGCGGTGCCTCCGGGGTTCGCCGTGACTGCCCGGACCGGTAGCGCCCCGGTTGCCGCGATGGCAGACCCCGCAAGGCGGCTCTTCGGCGTGCAGTTCCACCCGGAGGTAACCCACACGTCCCGGGGCACGGACCTCGTGCGGCGTTTCGCGCGCGGGATCTGCGGGTGCGCGGGGTCCTGGACGCCCGGGCACATCGCGGAGGAGGCCATCGCCGCGGTCCGTGCCCAGGTGGGGAACGACCGGGTGGTGCTCGGGCTCTCGGGCGGAGTGGACTCGAGCGTCGCCGCCGCGCTCCTCTCCCGGGCGATCGGCGACCGTCTCACCTGCGTCTTCGTCGATAACGGTCTGCTGCGACTCAACGAACGCGAAGAGGTGGAGGCTGCGTTCGCGAGCGGCGGCAACGCGCTCAACCTCGACCTCCATACCGTGGACGCCGCCGAGGAGTTCCTGGCAGCCCTCGCGGGCCAGGACGAGCCGGAGACGAAGCGGAAGACCATCGGCGCGACCTTCATCGACGTCTTCCAGCGCACTGCGGAGCGGCTCCCGGACGTGCGCTGGCTCGGCCAGGGGACGATCTACCCCGATGTCATCGAGTCCGCGGCCTCGAAGTACGGCAAGGCCCACGTCATCAAGTCGCACCACAACGTCGGTGGGCTCCCGGAGCGGATGCGCCTGTCGCTCGTCGAACCGCTGCGGGACCTGTTCAAGGACGAGGTGCGCCAGGTCGGCATGGCGCTAGGGCTGCCGCGCGAACTCGTCTACCGCCACCCCTTCCCGGGCCCCGGCCTCGCGGTCCGGGTGCTCGGCGAGGTCCGGCGCGAGTACCTCGGCGTCCTGCGCCGCGCCGATGCGATCTTTCTCGAGGAACTGCGGCGCGCGGACTGGTACGACCGGGTAAGCCAGGCCTTCGCGGTCTACTTGCCGGTGGCATCGGTGGGCGTCGTGGGCGACGCGCGGCGCTACGAGCACGTGATCGCGTTGCGGGCAGTGGAGACCACGGACTTCATGACGGCGCGCTGGGCGGAGCTGCCGTACGAACTGGTGGGACGGGTATCGAGCCGCATCATGAACGAGATCGCCGGCGTCTCGCGGGTGGTCTACGATGTCTCGAGCAAGCCGCCGGCGACGATCGAGTGGGAGTAGCGGACGGGCCGGTCGCGATCGTCGACGGACTGCGCATCCACTACGAGCGGCACGGCGGTGCCGGAGACGCCATCGTGTTCGTCCATGGCTACGGGGGGGCGATGGAGGACTGGTCGCACCAGGTCCGCGAGTTCGCGCCGGATCACCGGGTCCTCGTCTTCGACCACCGCGGACACGGCGCGTCCGACGGGCCGGCGGACGAGGGCGCGTACACGGTAGAACGCCTCGTGAAGGACACGGAACGCCTGATCGACTGCGCCGGCTTCGAGGACTACCACCTGGTGGGTCACTCCATCGGGGGAGCCGTGGCACAGGAGATTGCCCTCAGGCACCCGGACCGGGTGCGGTCCCTGGTGTTGTGCGACACGACCGACTGGTTCGGAGACCACGACCGGCCCGGCGGGACGGCGCCCTTCGTCCCCGCGGACCTCGCGCAGACGGCGGCCCGTCGCGCCGCGTCGATGCCCGCCGCGGCCCTCCGGGGCACCTGGGGGGGCCTGCTCGCGTGGCGGGGGACAAGGGATCGCGCACGTGCGATCGCGCCTCGATCGCTCGTCCTGTACGGAGAACGGGACGCTTCGCGGATCGTGGAAGGTTCGAGGCGCCTGGAGCAGGGGATCCCGGACGCGCGCACGGCGGTCATTCACGGCGCCGGCCACTCGCCTCACCAGGAACGGCCCGAAGCCTGGAACACGACGGTGCGCGAGTTTCTGTTTGCCGGGGGCCTGCATTGATGGCGCCCCCGGTCGCGGCTCCCGCGGACGGCGATTCCCCCGCCGAGGACCACCACGCCCTGCACGGCGCGGTCGTTCCGACCTTCTTCCGCTACCTGGGACTCTCCCTGGTCGGCCTCATCGCGATGACGACCGCCTCGCTGGTGGACGGCGTCTTCATCGGCAACTACGTCGGCGTCGCCGCGCTGGCGGCGGTGAATCTCATCATCCCCATCACGACGCTGCTGTTCGGCGTCGCCATGATGCTGTCCATCGGCGGCGCCGTACGCGGCGGCAAGTACCTCGGGGAAGGCGATACGTCGGCGGCGTCGGCCATCTTCAGCAAGACCCTGCTCTTCGTGTCGATGTACGGGGTGGGGGCGATCCTCGTGGGACTCGTGCTGGAAGAGACGCTGTTCGCGGCGCTCGGCGCGGGCGAGGCGCTGTTCCCGCTCATGAGCGAGTACTACCGCATCATCCTGCCGTTCCTGTTTCCACAACTCCTCGTCGTCGCGCTGTACTTCTTCGTGCGCCTGGACGGTTTTCCGAACCTCGTCGCCACCGCGCTGACCATCGGCTCGCTCGTCAACATCGCGCTCGACTACGTGTTCATCGGGGTGTTCGGGTGGGGCCTGGCGGGCGCCGCCCTCGCCACCGGCCTGTCGCAGACGCTGCCCCTGCTCTGGTTGCTGCGGTACTTCGGCAAGCCGGGCCGGAGGCTGCGTTTCAGCGTCCGCCAGCGGCAGTGGCGGGAAGTGCTCCTGGCCGCCTACAACGGCATCTCGGAGTTCATCAACGAGGTATCCGCGGGGCTCATCGCGCTGATGCTCAACTGGATGCTGATCCAGCGCGCCGGGGTGAACGGGGTCGCGGCGATCACCGTCGTGAACTACGTGATGATGCTCGGCTTCATGGTGTTCTTCGCCATCGCGGACACGATCCAGGTGATGGTCTCGCAGAACTTCGGCGCGCGGAACGCGGATCGCATCCGCGCGTTCCTGCGCACGGCCGCGGGCACGATCGCGGCGCTGGGCGTCACCTTCGTGGCCGTGCTGCTGACCGCGAGCGAGCCCCTTATCCTGCTCTTCGTCGAGGACCGGGACAGCGCCGACATGGTGGCGATGGCCACGGAGTTCGTCGCCTGGGTCTGGCCGCTGTTCCTGTTCGCGGGCGCCAACATGCTGATCTCGGGGTACCTGACGGCCATCCATCGCCCTTTCCAGTCGGGCGTCGTGGCGCTGTGCCGCAGCCTGATCCTGCCGGCGGCGTTCCTGGCCATCGGGTTCTGGCTGCTTTCCGGGTACGGCTTCGTGGTGGCGCTGCCCGTGGCGGAGGGCGCGACGTGCGTGCTCGCGCTGGTCCTGTTCCTCCAGCACCTGCCGCGGAAAGCGGTGAGCAGCGGAGCCCTCAGCCCCTCGCAAGAGTTGGTGGAACACGCGGAAATGGCAGAGACTTCCGGGACACATCGCGAGCTTCCGTGATGGACGACATGTACTGGATGGAGCAGGCGCTGGAACAGGCACGGCGCGCGCAGGCCGTGGGCGAGGTCCCGGTCGGGGCGGTCCTGGTCGCCGACAGCCGTGTCATCGGGACGGGACGCAACGCCCCGGTCTCGACTCGCGATCCGACGGCCCATGCCGAGATCGGCGCGCTGCGCTCGGCGGCGGACGCGCGGGGCAACTACCGCCTGCCCGGCACGGTGCTGTACGTGACGGTCGAGCCTTGCACAATGTGCGTGGGGGCGATCGTCCACGCGCGTGTGGCGCGCGTCGTGTTCGGCGCGGCCGAACCCAAAGCGGGGGCGTCCGACCTTTTCGCGGACGCGCGGTACAACCATCGCGTGGCGGTGACCGGGGGCGTGCTGGCGGAGGAGTGCGGTGCGCTCCTCTCCGCCTTCTTCCGGTCGCGGCGCGGCTCCGTATAATCGTTCCGTGCCCGCCGCCAGCCAGAGAGACGCCCGAATCCAGATCCTGGCGGGTCCTCCGGCGTACACCCCGGCCCGCCTCGCGAAACGCCTGTCCGCGCTACGCGCGATCGATCCGGCGGTGCGCGGCGTCTATGCGGAGTTCGTGCACTTCCTCGACGTGGACGGCGCGCTCGACGCCGACGAGGCCGGCGTCGCGGCGGCACTCCTCCAGTACGGTCCCCGCCAGGAGCTGGCGCCCCGCATCGGTACGCACATGTGCACCGTGACGCCGCGGCCCGGGACGATCTCGCCATGGTCCAGCAAGGCGACGGACATCTTCCGCCGCTGCGGTCTCGACAGCGTGCGGCGGGTCGAACGGGGCGTCCGCTGGTTCGTGGACGGCGGGGCCGATGCGGGGCTCGTCGCCGTCCTCCACGATCGCATGACGGAGGTCGCGCGCGTGGAGGAGCGCTTCGACGACATCTTCGCCGAGGGGCAGCCGCGGCCGGTGGTGCGCACCGGGAGGAGCGAGGCGGCGCTGAGCGAGGCGAACGTCCGCCTGGGACTGGCCCTTTCGCCGGACGAGATCGTGTACCTGGCGGGGCAGTACGCGGACCTCGACCGGGAGCCGACGGACATCGAGCTGATGATGTTCGCGCAGGCCAACTCGGAGCACTGTCGTCACAAGATCTTCAACGCCACCTGGGACGTGGACGGCACAGCGTCGGAGCACACGCTGTTCGGCATGATCCGCAACACCTACCGGCGCATCAACGGCGCCGGCATCCTGTCGGCGTACTCGGACAACGCCGCGGTCATCGAGGGGGGCCGCGCGAACCGCTTCTTCGCCGACGCGGAGACCGACGTCTATGGGACGGTGCGCGAGCCCGTGCATGTCCTCATCAAGGTCGAGACGCACAACCATCCGACCGCCATCGCGCCGTATCCGGGGGCCGCGACGGGCTCGGGCGGCGAGATCCGGGACGAGGGCGCGGTCGGACGGGGCTCCAAGCCGAAGGCGGGACTCGCCGGGTTCACGACATCGCACCTCGGCGTGCCCGGCGACCCCCAACCGTGGGAGCTGGCCATCGGGAAACCCGGACGCATCGTGAGCGCGCTGGAGATCATGCTGGACGGGCCCATCGGAGCCGCGGCCTTCAACAACGAGTACGGCCGACCGGCGCTCGGGGGCTACTTCCGGACCTTCGAGGCTGCGGCCAAGGCCGATGGCGCCGGGGGCTGCTACTGGGGTTACCACAAACCCGTGATGATCGCCGGCGGTGTAGGCAACGTTCGGGCGGAACATGTCGACGCGGCGGACGTCCCGGTCGGGGCGCGCCTCATCGTGCTCGGCGGGCCGGCCATGCTGATCGGCCTCGGCGGCGGCGCCGCCTCGAGCATGGCGTCCGGAGAAAGCGACTCGGACCTGGACTTCGCCTCGGTGCAGCGGGACAACGCGGAGATGCAGCGGCGCTGCCAGGAGGTCATCGCCCGTTGGTGGGCGCTGGGGGCGGACAACCCGATCCGGCTGATTCACGACGTGGGCGCCGGCGGGCTCAGCAACGCCCTGCCCGAACTGGTCGCCGACGCGGGCCGGGGCGGGCGCTTCGAGCTGCGCGACGTGCCGAGCGCGGACGGGGCCATGTCGCCGATGGAGATCTGGTGCAACGAGGCCCAGGAACGCTACGTCATGGCGGTGGCGGACGAGGACCTGCCGCGGTTCCGCGAGATATGCGAGCGCGAGCGTTGCCCGTACGCCGTCGTGGGCACGGCGCAGGCCGAGTCGCGCCTGACGGTCACGGACCGGCACCTGGACGACGTGCCGGTGGACCTGCCGTTGGCGACGCTGCTGGGCAAGCCGCCGGCGTTGCACCGGTCGTTCGCCCGTCGCGAGCGCGTAGCCGCGCCTCTCGATCTCGGAGGCCTGGCGCTCCCGGACGCCCTCGCGCGCGTGCTCCGGTTCCCCGCCGTAGCCTCCAAGAAGTTCCTCGTCACGATCGGCGATCGCAGCATCACCGGTCTCGTGGCCCGGGACCAGATGGTCGGGCCGTTCCAGGTTCCAGTGGCCGACGTCGCCGTCACCCTCGCCGACTACGACGGCTTCGCCGGTGAGGCGATGGCGATGGGAGAGCGGTCGCCGCTCGCGGTGGTGGACCCGGCCGCCGCCGCGCGGATGGCCGTGGCGGAAGCACTGACGAACCTGGCGGCGGCGCCCATCGAGGCCCTGTCGCGCGTAGTCCTGTCGGCCAACTGGATGGCGGCGGCCGGCTTCGGAGACGAGGACCAGGCCCTCCACGATGCCGTCGCGGCGGTCGGGCTCGAGTTGTGTCCGGCGCTCGGCATCGCGGTCCCGGTCGGCAAGGACAGCCTGTCGATGCGCACGCGCTGGACCGCGGACGGGGCCGAACGCGAGGTCGTTTCGCCCGTGACGCTCAACGTCACCGCCTGCGCGCCCGTGGCGGACGCACGCGGGACGCTGACCCCGGTATTGGACGACGAAACCTACCCGGCGCTGGTGCTGATCGAACCCCCGTTCGCGCGTCAGCACCGTCTCGGCGGCAGCGCGCTGGCGCAGTGCTACGGGCAGCTTGGGACTCCGGTCCCGGACGTCGACGACCCCGGCGGTCTCAAGGATCTCCTCGACTTCGCGCAGCGCGCGCGGCGCGAATTCCGGGTGCTCGCCTACCACGACCGCTCCGACGGCGGGCTCATCGTGGCGCTCCTCGAGATGGCGTTCGCGGGACGGGTCGGACTCGACGTGGCCGAGATGGACCTCGCGGCGCTCTTCGCGGAGGATATCGGGGTCGTGCTGGCGGTCCCGAAAGCGCAACGC
>VXNE01000401.1:0-2823 GCA_009840715.1 Gammaproteobacteria bacterium | reverse complement strand
CCTGGGGCGTTGTGCCGCGTTGTAACGGGTGGGGGTGTGGGGTTCCCTTAATGCGCAACGCGAGGGGTTGGCGGCGGCCGGGGCCGATGCCGGGCTGCACGCCACCGCCGTCGCTTTGCCGCGCCACGACGATCGCGTGCTGATCGGCGGTTACGAAACCACGCGCGCCGCCCTCGAGCGCCTGTGGAGCGAGACCAGCTACCGCATGCAGTCCCTGCGGGACGATCGGGCCTGCGCGGAGGAAGAGCTCGAGGGCATCGACCTCCGTACGTACCGGTCCGTGACGCGTCTCGGTTTCGACGCACGCCGTGACGTGGCCGCGCCCTACGTGGCGACCGGCGCGCGGCCGCGGGCCGCGATCCTCCGGGACCAGGGGGTCAACGGACAGGTGGAGATGGGGGCGGCCTTTCACCGCGCCGGTTTCGAGGCGGTGGACGTGCACATGTCGGACCTCTTCGAGCAACGGCGCTCCCTCGAGGATTTCGCGGTGCTGGCGGCATGCGGGGGCTTCTCCTACGGCGACGTCCTGGGCGGCGGCGGGGGCTGGGCGAAGTCGATCCTGTTCGACGCCCGGGTGCGCGACGCGTTCGCCGCGTTCTTCGCGCGCTCGGACACGCTGACGCTCGGCGTGTGCAACGGCTGCCAGATGCTCTCGCAGGTAAAGTCTCTGGTTCCGGGGGCGGCGCGATGGCCCCGGTTCGTCCGCAACCGCTCCGAACAGTTCGAGGGCCGCTCGGTGGTCGTGCGGGTTGGGGCGACGGACTCGCCCTGGCTCGCGGGCATGGTTGGCAGCGTCCTGCCCATCGCGGTGGCGCACGGGGAAGGACGCGTGGAGTTCGATGCGCCCGAATGGGACTCCCGGCAGGCGCGGACGGTGTTGCGCTACGTGGACGGCATCGGCCAGCCGACGGAGCGCTATCCACTGAATCCGAACGGCTCGCAGGGCGGCGTTGCGGGACTGACGTCGACCGACGGGCGTGCGCTCATCATGATGCCGCATCCCGAGCGGGTGTTCCGCGCGATCCAGCACTCCTGGTGTCCGCCGGAGTGGGACGGCGACGGACCCTGGCTGCGGCTCTTCCGCAACGCCCGCGTCGCCCTCGGCTGAACTGCCTCCGCGTCCACCGCAATGTCGAACTCCTTGTCCGAGGCGGACCTGCCGACCCTGGCCGACGTGCGCAGGGCGGCGGCGCGCATCCGCCCGTTCCCGCGACGCACGCCCGTCCTGACCGCTTCCTCGCTGGACGCGCTGTCCGGCGTGAAGCTCTTCTTCAAGTGCGAGAACTTCCAGCGCGTCGGGGCGTTCAAGTTCCGCGGGGCATGCAACGCGGTGCAGTCCCTCTCGCCGGCCGAGGCTGCCCGCGGCGTCGCGACGCACTCGTCCGGCAACCACGGCGCGGCGCTCGCCCTGGCCGCGCGGCTCCGCGGAGCGCGCTGCACGGTCGTCGTGCCCCGTAACGCGCCGACGGTCAAGCGCGCCGCGGTGGCGGCGTACGGCGCTGACGTCGTCCTGTGCGAACCGACCCTGGAGGCCCGGGAGAGGACGCTTGCAGAGGCGGTCGCCGATTCCGGACAGGTGGTCGTGCACCCCTATGACGATGCGCGCGTGATCGCGGGGCAGGGGACCGCTGCGCTCGAGTTGGTCGAAGACGTTCCGGACCTGGATGTCGTGCTCGTGCCGATCGGAGGTGGCGGACTCGCTTCCGGCACGGCGTTGGCCGTGCGTGGGATCTCGCCCGGCCCGCGGGTCGTGGCGGTCGAGCCCCTGGGTGCGGACGACGCCTACCGCTCATTCCAGGCCGGGGAGCGTCTGCCCTCCGTTGCACCGGACACCATCGCCGATGGCCTCCTCACGTCTCTCGGCGTGCGGAACTTCGAACTGGTGCGGCGCCACGTAGACGACATCGTGCGCGTCTCCGAAGGGGCCATCGTGCGCGCGATGCGACTCCTCTGGGAGCGCATGAAGATCGTGGTCGAGCCGTCTGGCGCCGTGCCGCTGGCCGCGTTGCTGGACGGCGCGGTCGAGGGATTGGCCGGACAGCGGATCGGCATCGTCCTCTCCGGGGGCAACGTGGACCTCGACCGCCTGCCCTGGTAGCGGGCAGGAGCGGCGAACTCGTGGACTGCGCGACGCTGGCCGCCTTCCTGGCGATGGTCGCGGTCGGGACGTACGTGCAGGCCGTGACCGGCTTCGCGATGGCGCTCGTGCTGATGGCGCTGGTGGCGGCGTTCGGACTGCTGCCGATCCCCGAAGCGGCGGCGGTCACGGCGCTCCTCACGGCCACCATGGCGGCGGCGTTTCTGTACGGGCAATGGCGGCTGGTCGACCGACGCCTCGTCTGGCCACTGCTCGTCTGCAACGGTCCGGGTGTTCTCGGCGGCCTGGCGCTGCTGACGTGGCTCGGCGCGCGCGAGATGGAGGTCGTGCGGCTTGGATTCGGGCTGTTCGCCGTAGCTGCGGGCGTGTCCGTGATCCTGCGCCCTGTGCCTCGACCCACGCGGTCCCCGCGCTGGCACACCGGCGTCTTCGGCGGACTTGGCGGCGTGTTCGCGGGGCTGTTCGCGGTAGGCGGTCCCGTGATGGCGTATCACCTCTACCGCCAGCCGGTCCCGCTCGCCGATGTCCGCGCGACCCTCGCGGTCCTGTTCCTCGTCGGCAACGCCGGGCGCTCGGTGGTGGTCGGAGCGGCCGGCGACCTGGACGGAACCACGCTGACGCTGTTCGTCGCCGGACTGCCGGTAGTGTTCGCGTTCACGGCGCTGGGACGCAGGTTCCCGCCCTCGGTCACTGACCGGACCGTGCGGCTTGGGGTGCAGTACGGG
>VXNE01000698.1:12626-18097 GCA_009840715.1 Gammaproteobacteria bacterium | reverse complement strand
GCGCCGGGCGGGCGGCGGGGGGTGGGGGGGGCGGGGGCCCGCGGCGGCGCCCCCCGGTGGGGCTCCCCCCCCCCCCGGGGCGCGCCGCGGGGCCCGCCGGGCGGAGAGCGGCGAGACCATTGCCGACATCGTGACGCTGCTGCACCCTGTCATCGTCCGCTCCCTCGACATGGCGAAGGTCGCCAATCTCGACAACAAGGCGCTCGCCGGGCAGCTACAGGTGTTCCTCGAGACCGAGCAGGCGGGCGTCCCCGACCTCAGCCCGCTCGACCGCCAGCGGGTGGTGACGCAGCTCGTGCACGACATCAAGGGCCTCGGCCCGATCGAGCCGCTGCTCGTGGACGAAAGCGTCTCCGACATCCTGATCAACGGCCTGAAGTCGACCTATATCGAGCGGTACGGCCGGTTGGAGCCCATCGAGCTCCGCTTCCGCGACGAGCAGCACCTGTTCCACATCGCGCAGCGCATCGCCGGGCGGGTCGGGCGCCGGATCGACGAGGTCAGCCCGATGGTCGACGCCCGCCTCGCCGACGGCTCGCGCGTCAACATCATCATTCCGCCGCTGGCGCTCGACGGCGCCGCGATCTCCATCCGGCGATTCGTCTTCAGGAGCGCCAGCCTGGAGCAGATGGCGGAAGGCGGGGCGTTTTCGCCGGCGATGGCGAGGTTCCTCCGGATCGCGATGCGGACGCGCCTCAACATCATCATCAGCGGCGGCACCGGCGCCGGCAAGACCACCTTCATGAACGCCCTGTCCAGGGAGATCGATCACACCGAGCGCCTAGTCACGATCGAGGATGCGGCCGAACTCCAGCTCCAGCAACCCCACGTTGTCCGCCTCGAGACGCGCGCGGTCAGCCCGGAGGGCACCGGGCAGATCAGCATGCGCGCGCTGCTGATCAACTCGCTCCGGATGCGCCCGGACCGCATCATCGTCGGCGAGGTGCGCGGCGAGGAGGCCAACGAGATGCTGCAGGCCATGAACACCGGCCACCCCGGGTCCATGTGCACGCTGCACGCGAACACCCCGCGCGACGCCCTGACCCGGCTCGAGAACATGCTCCTGATGGCGAGCGGCGACATCCCGCTCGCGGCGCTCCGGCGCCAGATCGCCTCCAGTGTCGACCTGGTGATCCAGCTCGCGCGCCTGCGGACCGGCCACCGTTGCGTGACCAGCATTACCAACGTGGTCGGGATCGAGAACGACGTCATCACCACCGAGGAGCTGTGGCGCCGCCGGCCCAGCTCGGAAGCGCATGTCTTCGAGACCTCGGGCCGGCAGCCGTCGTGGACCGAGGCCGCGCGCGCGATCGGCCTCCACGACGAACTCATGGAGACGCTGCAGGCGGATCCGCGCATTGGGCAGTCGCCGGTATGACCCCCCTCGTGATGGCCTCGGCAGGGATCGCCCTGATGCTGGTGCTGGCGGGGACCAGCGTGACCGTGCTGCTGGTGGCGGCGCGCCGCCGGCAGGCCGTCCTGGGGCGGCGCATCGAGCAGGTTGTCGCGGTACTGCCGGGGCATGCCGAGGCCCGGGAGGCTCCGGCGGACGACTCCGTCATCCTGCAATCCCGGCGTGACCGGTTCCGGCTCCGGGCCTGGGTCGAGACGCGCTACCCGTTGCTCCACCTGCCCAAAGCCCTGCCGACCGCCGCGGGACTCGGCCTGGCCGGCGGCGGCGCGGTCGTGGCGGCGGCCTGGTTCCTGCAGGTGCCGTTCGGCTGGTGGACCCCGGCCCTGTTCGGCGCGGCCAGCGTGGCCGGGGCCTGGCTCGCTCTGGCGGCGCTCCAGAAGCGGTCGATGGCCGCGTTCGTCGCGAAATTCCCGGAACTGGTCGACCAGATCGTGCGCCTGTCGGCCACCGGCGTGCCCGTGATCGAGGCCGTAGCCTCCGTCACCGAGCATGCACCGCACCCGGTCAAGCCGGTTCTCACCATGTTCACCGACTACCTGGCCGCCGGCCTGGATCCCGAGGAGGCCGCCAGTACAGTGTCGAGGCGTTACCGCATCCCCGAGCTCATCATGTTCCTGGCCGTGGTCCGCCTGCAGCGACGGTCGGGGGGCGGGGTTTCCAGTGCGTTCGCCAACCTCTCGCAGACCCTCCGGGACCGCCGGCAGGCCGGGCTCAAGGCGAAGGCCTCGACCGCGCAGACGCGCTTCACGCTGCTCATCCTGGCGGTGCTGCCATTCGTGCTGCTGGGCGTGCAGAGCTACACGACGCCGGATTCCGTCGACATGCTGTTCAATACCGACACCGGGACGCAGCTGCTCCGATGGGGGTTCGCCCTGATCGCGGGCGGCCTCTACGTCGCGCGCACGATCGCGGCCAACGCAGTGCGCTAGGAAGGGCCGGATGCTGATTCTCATCGTCGCCGTGGCCGCCGTCGTGACGGTTTCGGGCGGGCTCCTGGTCGTGCTGCTGATCCGCGAGACCCGGCGGGCGTACGCCTTCGACCGGCGCCTCGCGGTCTCCCGCGCCGAAGCGCTAAAGCTGGGCCCGCAGGCGGCTGCCGACGCGACCGGCCCCGGCGAGACCGACCGGGTGTTCGCGGAATTCACGCTCGCCGCGGTGCGCGCGGTCTCGCTGCTGGCTCCGTTCGGGGCCAAGGAGCGGGCCAAGCTCGCGATGATGCTGCGGACCGCCGGAATCCGGCATACCGACGCCGTCCCCATCTACCTCTGTGTCAAGGTCGTGCTGGCGCTGGCGGCGGGCGCCGCCGCGAGCCTGGTGGCGGTCCGCACCGGGGTGCTCGGGTCGCATCTGGCCCTGGCCGGCTTCCTGTTCCTTGCCGGGGCCATCGTCGGGGGCCTGCTGCCGGAGCTCGTGATCCGGAACCGGAACGCCAGCCGGACCCGCGAGATGGCCGAGGCCCTCCCGAGCGCCCTCGACCTCCTGGTGATGTGTCTCGAGGCCGGGCTGACGTTCGAGCGCGCGCTCCTGACCACCGCGGAGGAACTCGAGGCGATCGAACCGAAGCTCGCGAGCGAGCTGCGCGTGCTGGAGGCCGAACTCCGCGTCGGGTCCGATCACCGCACGGTGCTCGAGGACTTCCAGCGGCGCACGGCCGTGGCCGGCCTCAGGGACCTCGCGACCACGCTCCTCCAGAGCGAGCGCTACGGCACGCCCCTCACCCAGTCCATGCGGAACATTGCCGAGGGTGAGCGGCTTCAGCGTGCGGCGCGGGTCGAGGAGCAGGCGCAGCGGCTGCCCGTCATCCTGACCCTGCCGATGATGCTGCTCGTGCTGCCGGGCACCATGCTGCTGATGGCGGGGCCGGCCTTTCTTCAAGCACTCCAGGCCATGAAATCGGTAGGCTGATGCGTCCCATGCAGAGCAAGCTTTGTCGCATACTGATCAGTTGGGCGGTCGTCGCACCGGCGTTCGTGGCCGGCGCGGCCGGGGTCGCGGCCGAAGAGCCCATCAAGCCGATCCCGGTGGAGACAGGCGTGGATTCCGACGTGGCGGCGCTCGGCCGGCTGCTGTTCCACGACCCGCGGCTGTCGAGCGACCAGTCCGTCTCGTGTGCGACCTGCCATGACCTCGCCACCGGGGGCGACGACGGGGAGCGGGTGTCGACGGGCATCGAGGGGCGGCAGGGCGTGGTCAATGCGCCGACCGTGTACAATTCCGCGCTGAACTTCAAGCAGTTCTGGGACGGGCGGGCCGACACGCTCAAGGATCAGATCGACGGTCCGGTGCAGGCGACCTTCGAAATGGGCAGCCTGTGGCCCGACGTGGTCGCCACCCTGTACCAGGACGACCACTACCCGGACGCGTTCAACGAACGCTACGGGGAGGGCATCACCCGCGAGACCATCAAGCACGCGCTCGCCGAGTTCATGCGCTCGCTCAACACGCCCAACAGCCGCTTCGACCAGTGGCTGCAGGGCGACGCGACCGCCCTCACCCCCACCGAGCTGGAGGGCTACCGGCTGTTCAAGGACTACGGCTGCGTATCCTGCCACCAGGGCGCCAACGTCGGCGGCAACATGTTCCAGGTGTTCGGCGTGATCAACGAGTTCTTCAAGCGGCGCGGCAACATCACCGAGGCGGATCTCGGTCGGTTCAACGTCACCGGCAACCCCGAGGACCGGCACGCCTTCAAGGTGCCGAGCCTGCGCATGGCCGCCCACACCGCACCGTACCTCCACGACGGCAGCGCGGCCACGCTGCGCGATGCCGTGGACGCGATGTTCGAATTCCAGCTCGGCCGCGAGGCGCCCGACCGCGACAAGGACCTGATCGTGGAGTTCATCAAGACCCTGGCCGGCGAACACGAGGAGTTGGTGCCATGAAGCTTGCCGCCAGCCTGACGGTTTCCGTTGCCCTTATCGTGGGCGCGGTCGTCCTGTACTTCTACGCCTACCGCAATGACACGACCGCGGACCACTACCGGGCTTCCGTGTCGATCATTCGCCAGATCCAGCAACTGGACGTGAGCTGGAGCATGGAGACGGCCCGGGTCGAAGCCGACCCCCTGGCCGACTTCGATTCGCTGGCGGCCTTCATCCCGCAGATGGACCGCCTCGGCGACGAGCTGGCCGACACGGTTCGCCCGATTGCGGAACTGCCTGTGGAGCTCTCCAACGAGATCAACTCGTACCTCAGCGCGGTGGACGCAAAGGAGGAGCGCATCGAGCGCTTCAAGACCGGCTACGCGGTCGTCCGCAACAGCGTGCGCTACCTGCCCCTCGCTGCCACCAACCTCCTCCGGCTGGCCGACCAGGGCACGGAGCAGCGCCTGGCCCAGGACATCACCCGGCTGACCCAGGACGTGAACACCTTCCTGGTCACGCCCTCCGAGCCCGAGCAGGGGCGCCTGGCGGGCGAGTTGGCGCAGTTGCGCGAGCAGAGCGTGACCGTCCGGCCGCAGGTCTCCAACGCGCTCGCGAACTACATCGCCCATGCGGAAGTGCTGGTGACCCGCAAGCTCACCACCGACGCGATCTTCGAGGAGGCGACCGACACGGACATCTCAGAGCGGACCGAGCGGATCGTCGCGGACTTGGAGTTTCACGCCGATCGCGCGGCGCAGCAGGCGCGATTCTTCGAACTGGGCGTCGTCGGGACCCTCGTGACGCTGGTCCTCCTGTGGGGCCTCATGGCGTTCTTCCGCGTGGTCGAGTCACCCACCGGCGGCCGGGCGCGGGCCCGCGAGGCCGCCGCCCCCGCGCCGGCAGGCGCCAGCGCCGATGCGGTCCCGGCTCCGGAGCCCGAACCCGAACCGCTGGCACCGCCCCAGCCGGTCCCAGCCCCGGCCGAGCCGCCCCCGGTGCCGGCGCGCGCCGAGGCCGCTGCGGAGGTCCGGGCGATGACCGTGTCACCACCCGTTCCCGCCGCCGGCCCGCCCGAACTGCCCGCCGCCACTGCGGCGGGGGGGGGGGCGGCGGGCCCCCCCCCCCCCCCGCCGGGGGGGGGGCGGCGCGCCGCCCGCGGCGGCGGCCGCCCCCCGCGCCCGGGGCCGGCGGGG
>VXNE01000698.1:0-12616 GCA_009840715.1 Gammaproteobacteria bacterium | reverse complement strand
TGTTGGGTTTTGAGGGGTCACTCCTTGTTCTCGGTGGCGTGCAGGCCGTTATTGCGCTCGTCATGTGTTTCGGCGCCGGCCGCGGCTTCCCCCGCGCCCGCGTCCCTGTCGGAGGCGCGCCGGACGCCCGAGGCCCGGGCCCTGCACCGCATCGTGACCGGCTTCGTCTCCAGCAGCCTCACGGATTCGGTGCAGCAGGTCCTGACCCGGCTGGACCATCTCCAGCAGTCGCAGGACCGGATCCGGAATGCGGGGCGGGTTGCCGGCGCGGCGACGCTGGGGACCGGCATGGACTTCGACGAGGAGATCGAAACGTCGCTCGCCGTCCTCGCCAGCATCCGCCGGAACATCGACGAGGTCGACGTGCTCGCGCAGCGGCTGGCGTCGTTCTCGAAACAGCGTGACGGCGAGATCAGCTACGAGCTGGTCAACATCGAGGCGTGTGTCGATCAGGCCTGCGAGGCGGTGCGGGTCGAGCAGCACGCCGCCGTGACCAGGACGATCGGGCCGGTCCCGGACATCTTCGCCTCGCGGTACGACATTCTCCTCCTGGTCGAATACATCCTCGAGAACGCGGTGCTGTCCGTCCGGGAGCTCGACGGACGGAGCGGCGTGATCAAGATCGACGTCACCCACCGCCACGAGGACATCCTGATCACGGTGGTGGACAACGGGGACGGGTTCGAGGCCGACCTGAAGGGCAAGATCTTCGAACCGTTCTATACCACCCGTGAAGACGCACTCGGGATCGGGCTGCCCTCGGCGGTCTACCTGGCCGGGAAGTACCGGGGGACGGTATCGGCCAACTCCCTTCCGGGCGAGGGGACGGTGTTTCGAATCACGCTGCCCGCCGGCGTCACGGCGGAGAGCGGCAGCTAGGCAACGCGAGAGCAAGGCATGGCGGAACGCAATCACTCGGCGGGTGCCGGCGTGCCCCTTTTCGCGCCCAGCTGTCCCGCGCCGTCGGCCCGGCCGCTTGGTCCGCCGACGGCGCCCGTCACGCGTCACGGGGGATTGATCGCATGCAGTTTGTAGGTTTCCGGATCAGGAACTACAAGGTGATCCACGACACCGGCTACGTGAAGGTGGACCCGCGCGTCACCACCTTCGTTGGCAAGAACGAAAGCGGCAAGACGTCGATTTTTACCGCGCTCTGGAAGAGCCTCAACGTGGCCGACGTGTCCTTTGACCGACTGTACGACTACCCCCGAGGCCTCTACTCGCGGGACCGGTTTCAGCCGCGGGAGGTCGCGCTGCTGGAGTTCCGGCTCTCCGACGAGGACGTCGAGGGCCTGCTCGCGGAACTGCCCCGGAAGCCGGCCCAGACGCCCCGGTTCGTGACCTGCACCGCCTCATACGACGGGGAACACGGGGTCCGGACGCAGCTTGCGTTCAGCCCGAAGCTCGCCGCCCCCCCGTTCAGCACCCGTGCCCACGACGCACTGGCGGCGGCGGCAACCATCGCGCATGCGGACGCGGAGGCGCCCGAAGAGGTACGGCACGCGCACGCTGCGGTCCAGGACGCCGCGGACCGGGGCCTGCTGGAGACCGAAGGCGTCGCCGAGTTAGGGGCGTTTCTCGAAGCGATCGACCGCTGGCTCGAGACCAATCCGGCGCGTGCGGGCGCGGTCACGGAACAGCGCGCGCGCTTGGCCGACTTTCTTGCCGAGGCAGCCGAGTCCGATTTGGAGGAGGAGGCGCACGCATGGGCGAGGGCGACGCTTCCAAGGTTCATCTACTTCAGCGACTACGATCGTCTGGAAGGCAGAATCCATCTGCCCTCCTACCTGAACCGCCGCCGCAACGCCGATCCGGCCAGCCGGACCCAGGCTGTACTCTTCGAGTGGAGCGGTCTCGATCCCGAGGAGATCCTCTCGCTCAGTCGCCGGCGGGACGACGAGGAAACGGACGATGCGTTTCTCCGCCGCCGGGAGGTCCGCGACACTCTGCTCGACACCGCGGCCTTCACGCTGAGCGGCGACTGGGCGACGTGGTGGCGGGAAAAACAGCACCGCCTGCATTTCACCATGGAAGACGAGGATCTGGTTCTCAAGGTCTCGGACCTGCACAACAGCTTCCCGGTTCCATTTGAGGAGCGCAGCAAGGGCTTCCAGTGGTTCTTCTCCTTCTACCTCGTGTTCCTAGCGGAATCCAAGCGCACGCGCGGGGGCGCTATCCTGCTGCTGGATGAACCCGGCCTGCACCTCCACCCCAATCTGCAGAGCGAACTGATCAGCCTGTTCGAGCGCATTGCCGACGACAACCAGGTCCTCTACAGCACGCATCTGCCGTTTCTCATTGATGCGAACCGGATGGAACGCATCCGGACTGTCCACCTGACGGGCGCCGAACCCCGGACCACACGCGTCTCCAAGGAGATCCGGCCGGCCGATCACCGCGATACCCTGTCGCCGCTGCAGTGCGCCCTGGGTCCGGCCGCCGTGCAGACGCTGCTGCTCGGGAAACGCCTGGTGATCGTGGAGGGAGTGACCGATTTCTGGATCCTCCAGGCGCTGAACCACGCTCTTCAGGCCGCGGACGGGGTGACGCTCCTGCACCGGGATTCGGTCCTGGTCCCGGCCGGCGGACGGTCCCGCCTGATCCCGCTGGTGTTCGTCATCCTTGCGGCGTCTGGCCAGCACCGCGCGGTGGTGCTGCTCAACAGCAGCCGCGAAGGAGAAGAGGAGGCAGCGCGGCTGCGCGATGTCTTCGGTGATGATGTGCCGCTGCTCATGGTCGGGGATCTCCTCGAGCAACCGGGAGCCACGGTCGAGGACTTGGTCCCGCGGGAGGTCTACGCCGAGGTCGCGCAGCAGGGAAGGTTGGAGGTTCCGCTGAGCGAGAACGAGCAGGCCGCGCCCACGAACGTCGAGGCGATCGCCCAGCTCTTTCGTCGCATGGGTTTCGGTGAATTCAGCAGGGCTGAACAGGCAAAGGTGGCGCTGGCCCTGACAGACCGCTGGAACCGCGACCGTTCAACCATACCCGAGGCCACCATGGAGCATGCCCTCCTGCTGGCAGAGGCCCTCAACCGGAGCCTCGAATTGCGCATCGACGTTCCGAAGTTGCCTGAGCGGATCGACGACTTGGCAGGATAGGGCCGCCCAGTCGGATCAATGACCTCAGCCTTGCGGAAGTTCACGCCGGTTCATGCCTGGAGGTGCCTGTATTTTCGGCGCGCGCAGGCGGCATGTAGTTCGAAGCGGCGGTGCCGCGGACGAGGCGGTCAGTCCGCGGAGTTGTCAATTACGGCGAAACCTGCGAAATGACACGCCGTGCTCGCGGCTCACCCCACCTTTGGGGGCTCTCGCCGCGCGAGCTTTACGCCGAAGCCCCGGCCCCCAACGATCGCATCGTCGCCGAACCGGATGCGCAGCGCTTCCGGCACATCGTCGTGGTCCGTGCCACCGGAAACAACATTGAACAGACCGGCCTGGGGCGCCTGCCCGACTGCTGCCAGATCGCGGGTGCCGAAGCCGACCAGACGGAACGCGCGCCCTTCGGCCTCGCGGGCGACGGCGACGTACGTTTTCATGGGGGGTTGATGACGGCGGCCTCGGGGCAGGTCTTCAGGGCCCTGTCTATCGGCATAACCGAGTGCACGCCGCAGACGCGCACCAGGTAGCAGCCGGCGGCGATCACGCCCCGGTGCGGTGGCGCCCGCCAACGATGACGGGCCTGAGGAATGTCGATGATCCACTAGCAGTATGCCGATTCTCACCCACGTGGCGTGCGCCGTGGAAAGGCGCTGTTCCTCAGCGGGTGCGAATCCGGCCCGGCAACTGTCGACATGCCGACAACAGGGTTATGCCGCGTTTGCAGCCCGGGACATTGAATCCCCGGTCTTGTTCGCAAGCCTTGTCGGCATAATCACGTCTCATCTGTGCCTGCGCTCCTGCCGTGCGCAAGCCCGTTCTTGACTGGCTGCCGGCCTGTGACGAGCCGCATGGGCCGGGTTACGCGGAACATGGTCGGACGTGTTTCCTGCCGACTGTGGTGCTCCACTGAGACGCTGACGGCTGGATCATCGTCCAGCACCGTGATCCTGTTCGTTCCACTCTTCTGCAAGGAAGGAACGACAAGGATGCGCCCTGTTGGAATCTCCCCGCCACGGGAGCCGATGCCGGACTGGCTGGCTCCCTTGCGCCACACATTTTTCGTTAAACTCGTCTCGCTTGGCCTGAAGGCCGCGACCATCAAGGGTTATGTCCCTGCCGTCGACCGGCTGTGCGCGGAAGTCGGACGACGAGGGCTGACGATGCCGGACGATGTCGATGAGGCCAATCTCGTGGACATACGGGCCCAGGCGCTGCGGCGGCTGTCGGACGACGAGGGCTGACGACGCCGGACGATGTCGATGAGGCCAATCTCGTGGACATACGGGCCCAGGCGCTGCGGCGGCTGTCGGAGTACAGCCGGCAACGATGGACCTACGCCCTGAACCGGTTTATCGCCCATCTTGTCCATGCGCGCGTCATCGCTGCCGCGATCGAGCCGGCGCCAGCGGCCCTCGATGCACTATGCGCGGATTATGGCGCCTGGTTGCGCACCCAACGCGGTTCAGCACCCGGCACCATCAAGACATATCAGGGCAAACTCCGCAGGTTCCTGACGTTCCGGTTTGGCAGTGCCGCCCCCGGCGACCTGCATGCCATCACCCGGGCTGACATCGATGCTTGGTTCGGCACAACCGGCGGGAGGGGCGCACGATCCAAAGCGTCTTCGCTACGTTCGCTGTTCCCCTTCCTGTTTGCCACCGGCCGGATCGACCGCAACCTGGCTCTCTCGGTCCCGCGCGTTGCCGGAACCCGGTCACCCCTCCCGATCCGTCATCTGTCCGCAGAAGAGGTTGAGCGCGTCCTCGCGGCGGCCAGAGGGGGACACCGCCATCGCCCGTCGCGACCACGCAATGCTGCTGACCATGGCCCGGCTCGGCCTGCGAGGCGAGGAGATCAGCGCCATCCAGCTCGACGACATCGACTGGCAGGCCGGCGAGGTCCTGATCCGAGGCAAGGGCGCGCAAAGGTGCGATGCACGGATCATCGAGGACTGGCTCGCGTTGTCCGGATGGCTTGATCACCCAGTTTGCTTTGCCTCCGGCATATTCGACGAAGAAAGTGGTCACTGAAACGGGGCCTAACCGTACGGAGTTGCGACCGGCACCGCTCCGGTGACCGGGTCGGCGACGTGGGACGGTGTGATGATTGGCGTAACTGCTACCGGCGTGGATTATGGCGTGATCGGTAACGCGACGTTGACTGCCGACTTCGCCAGTGAAACTCTCGACGTAGCGTTCACCGACGTTCACAGGTCGCCTGGCCTGCTGGCGACCGATGGCGATCTCCCGGTGCCTCTGGCTGACATGCGATTTGACGATGTGCCCATGAGTTCGGACGGGTTAATCGAAGACGAACGGGCCGGGGAGTTCAACATCCTTGGCCACTGGTACGGCCCTAACCATGTCGAAGCGGGCGGCATCTTTGAGCACTACGGAAGAGACATCTCCGGGTCGTTCGGGGCCTCTCGGCAATAAATCCCCATGCTTGGCGGTTAGGCGCAAAGTTTAGGAGTGCCTTCTTGGGCCTGCCCTGTTGTCCGACGGGGCAGGCCCGAATCTCGCCCGCGTGTTGCGGAGCTAAAACACCTTCAACGCAGCGAACAGCGCACCCGCGACCACAATCTGCGCTAGGGGCATCCGATTTACGGCACGTTCCAAGTCGGCTTTGGTCGCAAGGTCGCCTTGGCCGTTACGGATAGCCATCGCCACGGCTTCTGCCGTCTTGCGATCCATGCCTGCCGCTTCCATGTCGCGAGCGGCCGCCAAGGTGTCGAAGATAGCCATCATTTGCCAACCGGATCGTAGCAGGTCAGATTAGCGCTGATCAACTGACTTCACGCCTCTACACGTCTAGCGGCGTCTCTATTCATTCGTGGGTTCTAGAGTGGGAATATGGAGCTAATTCACTTCTCGCGGTTTGAACCTAGACATCAGGCTGTTTTGCGATCGCGCTTCGTGAAACCGTCGAACAGCCCTTCCAAGCGGGCCATGCGCTCACGGAGATCGGCAACGTCACGGTGCAGGCTCCATAGAAATCCGAGAATGGCGACGCCAACGCCAAGCATTACCCAGTCGCCTACTTCCATCTTGCCTCTCCCTCGCATATGCCCTGTGAATTATAGTAAGGGCATTGTTGCAATCAATCGCTGCCAGTCTCATGCAATAAGTCACAAATGCGAACACACGGCATTCCCTGGTATCCAGATAACTCCAATACATTCTGCACCCTACGTAAATATTGCGGCGGACGGGGAGGGAAGTTCGTGCGCTTCCCCGACGAGCGGCTGTGGGACCACTACGGCCTGACCCGACTTGCGCCAGCGACCAAGGGCCTTCCGTGGGCGAAGGCATGATCTCGTCGGAAAGCCGGATGCGGTATGTGGCGAACTTGACTATGTGGCGAAGTCGTCCTGAAGGACGGGTCTGCCCGGTGATCGTCGGCGACTTCACAACATAGTTCGAGATGAAGACGGTGGTGTGCCTTTTCCCAGGAGGCACACTATGTTCGAGACGCTATTTTCCTATCCGCGCGTTCTTCGCCGTCACCGCGAAGGTCCCCTGGCCGAGGAGCGTGCCGCTTACTTGACTGAGCTGACTGCGCGGTGCGTCGCACCCGCAACGCTCATCAAGAAAGCTCGATGCTGTCTACGCGTGGCCGTCGAGCTCGAGCGTTGGCCCGCTGATCATTGCTTCGACGTTGCTGAGGTGCGGGAGATGGCCTCCCGATACGCGGCACAGTCTCGGGCCGCATCGAGCCGCAATGCCAGAGAACATTTTCGCGCCACAGCCGTCGAGTTGCTGCGTCGCCTCGGTCGTCTACGGCCGGAACGCACGGATCTTCCGCACCGCTACGAAGCCATGCTGTGCGAGTTCATCGAGCTGCAGCACGAACGGAGTTGGCTATCCGACGCCACCTGCCACTCGGCGAGATGGCAGATCACGAAGTTTCTCGACTACCTCGAGCAGCGGGGTTGGGTCCTGGAGACGATCCATCCGGCCGATATCGATGCGTTCTATCAGCACATGTCGTTGCGGTGGAGCCGCCGGTCGCTGAGCCGTTCCGTCAGCTTCTTGCGCGCGTGGTTGGGGTACTGCGAGAGGCAGGGCTACGCACGGTCCGGTCTCGCGAAGGCGCTCCTCGCACCACGCATCTACCGCCACGAGACGCTACCGCTGGGTCCGACATGGCCAACCGTCGGGCGAATGCTCGCAGCGACCGGCGGCGACGACCCGACATCGATCAGAGACCACGCGATCATCGTGCTGTTGTCGGTCTACGGGGTGCGTTCCGGCGAAGTCCGCCGGTTGCGCCTCGACGATATCGATTGGCGGCAAGACCGGATTCGGTTTGTCCGATCCAAGAGCGGGCGGCGCGACGATGCACCGCTGGTGGCCCAGGTCGGCAATGCGATCGCGCGCTACCTGCGCGAGGCAAGACCCCGATCGACCAGCCGGGTCGTGTTCCTGAGGGTACGTGTCCCCTTCACGCCACTGTCGCCGAGCGGTCTGTACTCCACAGTCAAGAGCCACTTCCCCGCACACGAACGACCAGCGAAGGGCCGGGGGCCGCACGGCCTGCGTCACGCCTGTGCCCGACATCTGCTGGAGTCGGGGCTGAGCTTCAAGGAAGTCGGAGACCACCTCGGACACCGAGACCCCGATACCACCCGCATCTACGCGAAGGTCAACCTGACGATGCTGCGCCGTGTCGCCTTCGATGATCTCGGAGGTCTCCAATGACACTGCTCGAGGCCATCGATGCGTACATCACTCTGAAACGCTCCTTGGGAGCGGTGTTCTCCTCGGATGCGCGGATCCTTCGTTCCTACGCCCGTGCTCTCGGCGACATCGCTGTTCGTGACATCGATCCTGAGACGACCCGTGAGTTCTGTCGCGGCAAAGGGGCGCCGACGCGATGGTGGGAACGCAAAGACGAGACATTGCGCGGGTTCTTCGCTTGGCTCGTCAACCGTGGACACCTCGCGGCCTGTCCACTTCCAGCGCATCGGCCCCGCGTCCCGCGTTCTTTCCAGCCCTACATCTACTCCCGCGAAGAATTGCAGCGCCTTCTCGACGCAACGGCGATTCTCCAACACCGTCGCTTCCCGCTACGGCATACGACCTTCCGTACCTTGCTGCTGGTTCTGTACGGTGCGGGACTTCGTCCGGGCGAAGGGTTGCGGCTGCGCTGTCGCGATGTGGACCTGCGCGAGCGCGTCCTGACCATCAGCGATACCAAGTTCTTCAAGTCGCGCCTGGTACCCATCGGAGCCGCGCTCACCGACGCGCTGTCGGCGTACTCCCGCGTGCGCCGCCATCTGCCGATGCCGGCCGGAACTCACTCGGCCTTCTTCGCTTCGCACACGGGCAAACCCGTCTCCCGCGGACAGCTTGAACGCGCGTTCACCCGACTGCGCGCGCACGCCGCAGTGCACGGCCCGCCGGGCACCCCCCGCCAACCGCGCATTCATGATGCGCGTCACACCTTCGCCGTTCACCGCCCCGTCGCCTGGTACCGCGAAGGCGCCGATGTCCAGACCTGCCTGCCGCTGCTGGCGACCTACCTCGGTCACGTCAACCTCTCCGGCACCCAGGCTTACCTGCCCATGACCCCCGAACTCCTCGACGAGGCGTCGAATCGCTTCGCGCGTTACGCCTGCGTCGACGAGCAGGAGAACGACGATGCCTGAGCGCCGATACCTGATGGGACACTTCGTGCGACGGTTCCTCATCGAGGAGATGGGCGCGGACCGCAACCTCAGCCCCAACACGCAGAAGAGCTACCGCGACACCATCCGCCTGCTGTTCCGCTACGTGGGCGAACATCATGGCGCCGAGCCCGTCCGGGTAACGGTCGAACAGGTCGACGCGACCGTCGTACGTGGCTTCCTCGCCCACCTCGAACACGAACGCGGCAACGCGACCTCGACGCGCAATCTGCGTCTCACGGCACTGCACTCGCTGTTCCGCTTCATCGCGCGGCAAGCTCCGGAACTCGTCGACCATGCGGCGACCATCCAGGCGATCCCGCCGCGGCGCACCACCGTGCCGGCCATGGCGTACCTCGAGAAACACGAGATCGATGCCATGCTCTCGGTTCCCGACCGTGCTCGCGCGCAGGGGCAGCGCGATTACGCACTCCTGCTGTTTCTGTACAACACCGGAGCGCGTGCCTCCGAAGCGGCTCGGGTCAGCGTGGTGGATCTGGCTCCCGATATCCGCTCCGTGCGCCTCGACGGCAAGGGACGCAAGGTCCGGACTTGTCCGCTGTGGTCGCGGACCGCCGAGGTGCTCCGCGAGCTGCTCGGACCACGAATCGACGGCCCACGCGAGGCACCGGTCTTCCTCAATGTCCACGGCCGTCCCATCACTCGCTATGGCATTCACGGACTCGTCGTGCGCACCGCGAACAAGGCCGCCGAGACCGTGCCGTCTCTGCGCGTCAAGCGTGTCAGCCCGCATACCGTGCGCCATGCCACCGCCGTGCACCTTCTTCGCGCCGGCGTCGATATCAACACGATCCGCGCGTGGTTGGGACACGTGTCCCTCGAGACAACCAATCGCTACGCCGAGGTCGATCTGGAGATGAAGGCGAAGGCCTTGCAAATGTGCGCCGACGACGGAATGGAATCCATGCACGATGGCTCACCGAGCTGGCACTCCGACGGCGAGCTGATGACCTTTCTCGCGTCCCTGTAGGTCCCTCGACTATGTGGCGATCTTTACCGACGCCTCCCATCCTTCCGAGGAGTCCGGCAGACTTCGCCACATAGTCAAGTTCGCCACATACCGCATCCTATGTTGTCGACAACATAGGATGCCGGAAATCGGCACGTCCGGTTTGATGAGCGGGGACCGGAAACGCGGCTAGGGGAGACGGACTGCGGCCCGGCGCGAAAGCGACGGATCAGCCACCGGACCCTAACGCTGGCGCGCAAAGGTCCGGAGATTGAGCTTCAGGCCGACCACGAACAGCAGCAGGGTGATGCCGAGGTCCGATAGCTTCCGCAGAACCTCCCCGCTCGCATAACCGCACAGGTTCAGCACGAACCCGGTGGCAAGGAAGCCGACCGAGGGTGGCAGCCCGACAGACTTTGAGGCCAGGCCCAGCGTGAATGCCACGGCGAGCCAAGCGACGTCTCCCAAGGCTATGGCGATCCACTCGAAATCCATGCTACAACCGCGGGATAGGCTACCGGTCGGGTAGGGGGCTCACTTGGCGATGCCAGGCGCTGCCCAACCTTCTGGTTGACGAGGATAGACGCCGGTCAGCGTTCAGGAAGCAGTCTCAGTCGGTGCCATCGCGCCGCTGCCTGTGCGGTGTGCCGCGTCGACCGTCGAGCCCGCCGGGGAAAGGGTGCCGCAGTGGACCGCGGGTGCTTCACGAACGCAACGTTGATGAACACTGGGGGCATCCGCCCGAGCAGCAACGTCAGGATCCACCGTCTGCCGGCCCCGGTGCAAGCGAAATGCCCTGCATGGACGGTCCACCGGCATGGTGCAGGCGTGTCTGGCCCATGCCCACCTCCAAGCCCAGCTCGCCGCAGCCGCCTGCAACCTGGCGGGTACGGCTAGTCTCTTGGCTGCTGGACAGACCTTCCAGCCGCGGCGATATCATTACGCTGCACCCATCCGCTGGCCTAGCTGTTACCGGCGCCCCGCGACTCACCGGCACGCTCGACGAAAGGTCAGCCCCGGCGCTGTGGCCCAGATCACTCCATGACCCTGAGAGCCACAACGCCGATCCGCGACCGCGCGCAGGTCCGGATACCGCTCAGATGCGTCAGTTGGTGGCGCCAAGCGCCACGCCGGCGCAGTGATGCAGGGGGCCGGCCACGGCGGCCAGCAGGCCGTCGGCACCGGCCTCGGCGAGCAGCGTGACCCCGCCCGGCCGGCCATCGCGGCGGGGAGCCGTCGGCACCGCGATGCCACAGAGGTCCAGCAGGTTGACGAAACTCGTGTAGGTGCCGAGGCGCGCATTGGGCCGGAGGGGATCGGCCTCGAGCTCCTGGCGGGTGTAGACCGTCGGCACGGTCGGCACGCAGAGCAGGTCGACACCCGCCAGCTGCGGCTCGATCACACGGCGCAGCTCGGCCAGCCGGTAGAAGCCCCTGAACGCATCGACGGCGGACATCTCGCGGGCCGCGGCGATCACCTCCCGCGTCACGGGATGGAGCGCCGAGGGCTCGCGCCCGAGCAGCGGTTCCACCACGGCATAGCGCTCGGCAATCCAGGGTCCGCCGTAGAGCAGGTTGCCGACTTCGTAGAACGGCGTGAAGTCGAGCTCGACGAGGTCGCCGCCGAGCGCGGCGACGGTCTCCAGCGCCGATGCATACGCCGCCGCCTGCGCCGCGTCGCCGAAGAAGCGCCGGCTCCCGGCGCTCGGAACGCCGACCCTGAACGCCGGAGGAAGCGGGCAGCGGACTGGCCCGGCGGCCGCCTTGGACCATGGATCCGCGACTTCGAACCCGGCCATGGCCTCAAACGCCGCCCAGGCATCCGCAACGGTGAGCGCGAAGACCGACACGGTCTCGATGGTGCGGCAGGCGGGCACCACCCCGCTTGCGGACAGGCTGCCGAGGCTGGGCTTCAGCCCGACCACATTGTTGAGGCCCGCCGGCACGCGGCCGGAGCCGGCCGTGTCGGTGCCGAGCGCGAGGCTCACCAGGCCGTGTGCGACCGCCGCCGCGGAGCCCGAGCTGGACCCGCCCGGGATGAGTTGCGCATCCACGGCGTTCCGCGGGATCGGGTACGGCGTCCGCATCCCGGTGAGGCCGGTGGCGAACTGGTCGAGGTTGGTCTTCCCGATCGGCACCGCACCCTCCTCGCGCAGCCGCCGGACGACGTACGCGTCGGTCTCCGCCCGGTACGCGAAGGCGGGACACGCCGCCGTCGTTGGCAGCCCGGCGACGTCGATGTTGTCCTTGACGGCCACCGGCACGCCCCAGAGCGGTTGCGCGTCCGGATCGAAGTCCGGCAGCCCCGCCAAGCCGGCCTTCGCCTGCGCCTCGTCGATCAGGTGCAAAAAGATCCCGGGGTCGTCGACGGCTCGGATCCGGCGATACGCCTCGGCCATGAGCCGCTGCGGCGACAGACCGTCACGGTAGGCGCGATGCAGGCTCGCGACGGTGAAGGGAAGGTTCGCGAGATCGCCGTCCGTCGTCACGGTTCAGCTCCCGTCCGCAATGAACTGCACGGCGCGCTCCCACTGGATGAGCACGACGCAGCCCTCGTCCGACGCCACGGCGTGGGCGCTCCCGGCCGGGTTGACGACGAGCGTGCCCGGGCCGTACGTGCCCCGCTCGTCGCGCTGCGAGCCCGCCAGCACCAGGACCGTCTCGAGCCCTGGGTGCCGATGCCGCGGCACCCGCGCCCCGGGAGCGTACCGCAGCAACGCCACGACGGGATCGTCGGCATGGAGCCGGCAGATCTCGATCCCGTCCCGGAACGGCCGGAACGCTAGCCGGCGCCAGGCGCCGACCAGCAGCTCCGGGATCGGGAACGGCGCGCGCATCTCAGCGCGACGAGGATCGCCGGGGTGGGGCGAGGCCCGCGGGC
>VXNE01000518.1:17686-18610 GCA_009840715.1 Gammaproteobacteria bacterium | reverse complement strand
TCCGTCGTCTCGCCGGGTGCCGCCCGGTTGTCGGGCCTCGCGCCCGTCGACAACCAGGGCCGCGCCCCGGTCCGCCGTGCGCCGGTCCTGCCAGACGATGGCCGGATGGATGGCCTGTCCGGTCTGCACATCCCAGACGACCGTCGTCTCGCGCTGGTTCGCGATGCCCATGGCGGCGATGTCGCCGGCCGCGACGCCGGATGCCGCGAGGGCGTCGCGCACGGCGTCCACGGTCGTTCGCCAGATGACTTCGGGATCCTGTTCCACCCAACCGTCAGCCGGGAACGTCGAGTCGAAGTCCCGTTGGCCGACGCCGACGACGGCGCCCGAAGTATCGAATACCAGCGCGCGCGAACTCGACGTGCCCTGGTCCACGGCGAGGACGTAAGGCATGCATGGCTCCCTCTGCTAACCGCAAGATCGTAACAGGCCGCCGGCGGCACGTGCGGCGACTCGCCACGAGGCCCTTGCGTGCTGCAAGGGATACTGTATATTCGTACATAAACCGGCTCATCGAAGGCGCTTCATCCAACGTCCGCCCACCAGGCGAAATGTCCACAGATGTCCACGGTTTGAACACGCAACGCACACAGGTTGACCAGAGTTTTTCCCCTTGTGTCCTGCGTCGAAACGCTTTATGTTGTGGTCTTGTGCGCTCGCAAACACGACATCTAGGGTATCTTGAGGATATCAACGCGTGACGGCGGCCCCCGGGACGCCACCCGACAACACCCTGAAAAACCGATAGCAGGAGGGCCCTGGATCGATGCAGACACCGACGGCCACGGAATCCACCGGCGCCCCCGCAACTCCGGATCCGGAGAAGAGAGCTCCGACCATCCCGACGATCACCCCTTCCGTTGCCGCCACCGCACCCGGGCAACTGCGCGTCATCAAGCGCAACGGCACCGTCGCCCCCTACAC
>VXNE01000518.1:0-17676 GCA_009840715.1 Gammaproteobacteria bacterium | reverse complement strand
CCCCTACACCGACGACAAGATCGAGGTCGCGATGGCGAAGGCGTTCCTCGCCGTGGAAGGCGGGACGGCGGCCGCGTCCTCGCGCGTCCGGGAGCAGGTTTCCGCGCTGACCCGCCAGGTGACCGGCGTCTTTCAGCGGCGCTTCCCTTCCGGGGGCACGATCCACATCGAGGACATCCAGGACCAGGTCGAACTGGCGCTGATGCGCGCGGGCGAGCACAAGGTGGCGCGCGACTACGTGCTCTACCGCGAGGAACGCGCACGCATCCGGGCGGAGCGGCAGGGGTCCGGCGAAGACGCGGACGCCGCCCCCGCGCTGACCGTCGTCGGTGCGGACGGCGAGACCCGACCCCTCGACACCGCCCGCATCCAGACCCTGGTGAGCGAAGCCTGCCAGGGCCTGCACGACGTCGATGCCGAGCGGATCATCGCCGAGGCCCGCTCCAACATGTACGACGGCATCGAGGAGAAGCACGTGAGCGCGGCCCTCGTCATGGCGGCACGGACGCTCGTCGAGGAGGAGCCCAACTACACGTACGTCACCGCGCGCCTGCTGCTCGACGAACTCCGCACCGAGGCCCTCGCCTTCCTGGACGTACGCGGCCCGGACGCGGCCGACCACCGGGCGACGCAATCGGAGATGACGGCGCTCTACGGTCCGGCGCTCGAGGCCTTCGTCGAGCGCGGCGTGGAGCTGGAACTCCTGGCGCCCGAACTCAAGCGTTTCGACCTCGAGGCGCTCGGCCGCGCGCTCAAGCCCGAACGCGACCTGCAGTTCACCTACCTGGGCCTGCAGACGCTGTACGACCGGTACTTCATCCACTCCGGCGACACCCGCTTCGAGCTACCGCAGATCTTCTTCATGCGCGTCGCGATGGGGCTCGCCGTGCAGGAGGACGATCGGGAAGCCCGGGCGATCGAGTTCTACAACCTGCTGTCGTCGTTCGACTACATGAGCTCGACCCCCACGCTCTTCAACTCGGGGACGCTGCGCCCGCAGCTCTCCTCCTGCTTCCTGAGCACGGTGTCGGACGATCTCGACGGCATCTACAGCGCGATCCGGGACAACGCGCTGCTGTCGAAGTGGGCCGGCGGTCTCGGCAACGACTGGACGCCGGTGCGCGCCCTCGGCTCCTACATCAAGGGCACGAACGGCAAGTCCCAGGGGGTCGTGCCGTTCCTGAAGGTGGTCAACGACACGGCCGTGGCGGTGAACCAGTGCTTCCACCCCGACACGCGGGTGCACACCGCCGACGGCGTCAAGGCACTGCGCGAGGTCGTCGCTGGCGACCTCGTGCTCGGGCAGCGCGGCGCGTACCGCGAGGTCAGGAACACGTTCGCCTACAACCAGACCGATCCGATGGTGGAAGTGCGCGTGAAGCACTCGATCGCGCCGCTTCGGGTCACCGCCGGCCACCCGCTGTGGGCCATTCGGGACGTCCCCATAGAGCAGGCCGGGCGGCGGACCCACGACTGGATCGCCAAGGGCAAGGTCGGCCCCGAATGGGTGGACGCCGGCGAGCTCCGGCGCGGCGACTACGTGGCGCAGGTGGTTCCGCAGGAGGTCGTGCCAGTCGCCGGTTTCGACGACGACGATGCACGGATGTACGGCATCCTGCTCGGAGACGGCCACTGCGCCAAGGACGGCCTGGAGTGGGGCGTCTCCGGCAACCCGGAACGAGACGCCCATCTCGACTTCGTGGCCGCCTATCTCGATGCGCGGGGCATTCACTACTGGGTGACCGGGCGCGGCGAACGCTATCGCCAGATTCGCTGGTCCGCGGGCATCGGCCTGGAGCGCGACGGCACGACCGGGCAGTACCGGGGAGCCGGGTTGCGCAACCTCGAGTTCACGCGCGAGGACCTGTACGGGGCGGATGGCCGCAAGCGCATCGCCCGGCGCTTCAGCCACCTCCCGCGGTCGCAGACGCTGGCCTTGCTGCAGGGGCTGCTGGAGACGGACGGCAACGTCAGCAGAGGCAAGGAAATCACCTTCACCAGCACGTCCGAAACGCTCGCCGAGGGCGTGCGTTACCAGATGCTGCGCCTGGGTGTGCCGACGTCCGGCCAGCACCGCGAACGCCGCCAGGACCACGAGGCCACTCGCGACGATGGCTCCCGCGCGCGGTTCGCCGGTGTCGTCGCCAGCTACGACATCCGCATCCCGGCCGTGCCGGAGTTGGCCGCGCGGGTCAACGCGAAGCCCCTGACCAAGCAGAACTGGCTAGTCGTCAAGAACTGGGTGTTCAGCCGCGTCCGCGACGTCGCGCCCATGCCGGCGACCCCGTTCGTGCTCGACCTCAAGGTCGAAGGCGACGAGTCCTACATGACCACCAGCGGCCTCGCCCACAACGGCGGCAAGCGCAAGGGCGCCGTCTGCTCCTACCTCGAGACCTGGCACCTCGACATCGAGGAGTTCCTCGAACTGCGCAAGAACACCGGCGACGACCGCCGGCGCACGCACGACATGAACACGGCCAACTGGGTGCCGGACCTCTTCATGAAACGCGTCTTCGAGAACGGGGCGTGGACGCTGTTCTCGCCGAACGAGACGCCGGACCTGCACGACCTCTGCGGACGCGCTTTCGAGCAGCGCTACGAGGCTTACGAGGAGCAGACGCGCACCGGGGAGATCACGCTGTTCAAGCGCGTCCAGGCCCAGGAGCTGTGGCGCAAGATGCTGTCGATGCTGTTCGAGACGGGGCATCCCTGGATCACGTTCAAGGACAGTTGCAACGTCCGCTCGCCGCAGCAGCACGTGGGCGTGGTGCACTCGTCCAACCTCTGCACCGAGATCACGCTCAACACCTCGAAGGACGAGATCGCGGTCTGCAACCTCGGCTCCGTCAATCTCGCCCAGCACCTGAAGGACGGCGAACTCGACGCCAAGAAGCTCAAGAAGACGGTGCGCACCGCGGTGCGGATGCTCGACAACGTCATCGACATCAACTACTACTCGGTACCCCAGGCGCACGCCTCCAACATGCGCCACCGGCCCGTGGGCCTGGGCATCATGGGTTTCCAGGACGCGCTCTATCAGTTGCGCATCCCGTACGGGTCCGACGCGGCGGTCGAGTTCGCCGACCGGTCCATGGAGGCGCTGTCGTTCCACGCCATCGAGGCGTCGGTCCGTCTTGCGCGCGAGCGGGGCAGCTACGCGAGCTTCGAGGGCTCGCTGTGGAGCCAGGGCGTGCTGCCGATCGACTCCCTGAAGCGCCTGCGCGACGAGCGCTCGGGCGAGTACCTCGACGCGGACTTCGGCACGACGCTCGAATGGGACAAGCTGCGCGACCGGGTGCGCATGCAGGGCATGCGCAACTCCAACGTGATGGCGATCGCCCCGACCGCGACGATCGCCAACATCACGGGGGTCTCCCAGTCGATCGAGCCGACGTACCAGAACCTGTTCGTGAAGTCGAACCTCTCGGGCGAGTTCACCGTCGTCAATCCCTACCTCGTGCACGACCTCAAGGGCCGGGGCCTCTGGGACAACGTGATGGTGAACGACCTCAAGTACTACGACGGCAGCGTCGCCCGCATCGACCGGGTTCCCGATGACCTGAAGCAGCTCTACGCGACGGCGTTCGAGGTGGAGCCGCGGTGGCTGGTGGACGCGGCGAGCCGGCGCCAGAAGTGGATCGACCAGGCCCAGTCCCTGAACCTCTACATCGCCGGCGCGTCGGGCAAGAAGCTCGACGTCACCTACCGGATGGCGTGGATGCGCGGCCTGAAGACCACGTACTACCTGCGCTCGCTCGGGGCCACGGCCGCCGAGAAGTCGACCCTCGAGACGGGGGCGCTGAACGCGGTGGAGGCGGTGGGAGGCGTTGCTCAGACGGACGTCCCGACGGAAGTCCGGACCGAAGGGGCACCGCTCGCCTGCGCCATCGACGACCCCGACTGCGAAGCCTGTCAGTAACGAAGACGAGTATCGAAGAAGGAACAAGGATGCCCATGCAACTCTCCTGGGACGACTACGACACCGAAGAAAACGCCGGCGTCATCGCGGACCTCGCAGTCCGGGACGGGACGGAACCGGCCGCGGCGCCCGTGGAGGCCGTGGCGCCAGCGTTGGAAGCGGCACCGACGTTGGAAGCGGCACCGATAGAGTCCAGACTCGAGACCGCCCTGGCGGTCGGGCCGGTGGTGTCCGCGCCACCGCCACTCGCGGAAGCGCCGGTGCCCCCCGTGACCGCGGAGACCGTTGCGCCGGCAGCCGACGCGGCCGTACACGAGGCGCCACGGGAGCCCGAAGTCGCCCTCGAACCAGTGTCGGACACGCCCTCTGAAATCGCGCCCGAGTTCGATCTGGATGAGGAGGGTAGCCGCGAGCGCGTGACGGTCGACCAGAAGGCCATGATCAACTGCCGGGCGGACCTCAACCAGCTCGTGCCCTTCAAGTACGACTGGGCGTGGCAGAAGTACCTGGACGGCTGCGCCAACCACTGGATGCCGCAGGAGATCAACATGACCGCGGACATCATGCTGTGGAAGTCCGAGGACGGCCTGACCCCGGACGAGCGCAAGATCGTCAAGCGCAGCCTCGGCTTCTTCTCGACCGCCGACTCGCTGGTGGCGAACAACCTGGCCCTCGCGATCTACCGCCTGATCACCAATCCCGAGTGCCGCCAGTACATCCTGCGCCAGGCGTTCGAGGAGGCCATCCACACGCACGCCTACCAGTACTGCATCGAATCCCTCGGCATGGACGAGGGCGAGATCTTCAACATGTACCGGGAAGTGGAGTCCGTGGAGGCCAAGGCGGCCTGGGCGCTCCGGTACACGCGCGCCCTCGCCGACCCGACGTTCCGAACGGGCACGCTCGAGAACGACCGCACGCTGCTCGAGAACCTGATCGCGTACTACTGCGTGCTGGAAGGCATCTTCTTCTACTGCGGCTTCACGCAGATCCTCTCCATGGGCCGCCGCAACAAGATGACGGGCACCTCCGAGCAGTTCCAGTACATCCTGCGCGACGAGTCGATGCACGTGAACTTCGGCATCGACGTCATCAACCAGATCAAGCTCGAGAACCCGCGTCTCTGGGACGAGGAGATGCAGGGCCACGCCGAGCGCATGATCCTCGAGGGCACGGAACTCGAGATCCGCTACGCCCAGGACACCATGCCGCGCGGCGTACTCGGCATGAACGCCAACATGATGGCCGAGTACCTGCGCTTCATCGCCAACCGGCGGCTAGCCCAGATCGGCCTGACGGAACACTTCCCGGGGGTGAAAAACCCCTTCCCGTGGATGTCCGAGATCATGGACCTGAAGAAGGAGAAGAACTTCTTCGAGACGCGGGTGACGGAGTATCAGACCGGGGGGGCGTTGAGCTGGGACTGAGTCCCGATGCCGCGTAACGCCGTCCCATGATCGCCGGCTACTGCTGGCCGCAGAGCGCCCTGCCAGGCGAGACGGTCACCCTGTACTGCCACTCCGACGCAGCCCGCTTCAGCTTCGAGATCGTCCGGCGCGGGGAGCGTGAGCACGCCGTCTTCGAGTCGGCATCGCTCACGGCCGTCGCTCAGCCGATGCCCGACGACCTCGCGAGCCAGGGCTGTCCGTGGGCGGCCTCCTGCGAGATCACCGTCGATCCGACCTGGCCCTCCGGGATGTACGTGGTCCGCCTCGCGGACAGCGACGGCGAGCGCGCGGACGCCTTCTTCGTCGTGCGCGCGGCGGAGCCCGCGGACGCGATGCTGGTGCTCTCGACCTCCACCTGGGCCGCCTACAACGACTGGGGCGGCCCGAGCTTCTACACCGGCAGCCACACTTCCGCCACGCGGCGCCCGTTGCCGCCCGGCTTCCTCGTCAAGAGCGACCCCGAGCGCCAGCGCGTCGCCCACTTCAAGCTGTGGTCCCCCGAGGAACTCGAGGCTTACCGCGCGATCGGCTACTCGCCCTGGTGCATCGCGGCCGGCTACGCGAACTGGGAGTACCTTTTCGTCCGCTGGGCGGAGTCCCGCGGCTGGCGGCTCGGGTTTGCCGTGAGCCAGGACCTGGACGGCGACCGCGGCCTGCTCGACGGCTGGCCCGCCTACCTCTCCGTCGGCCACGACGAATACTGGTCACAAGGCATGCGCGACACCGTGGAGGGCTACGTCGAGGCGGGCGGCAACGCGGCGTTCTTCTCCGGCAACACGGCGTTCTGGCAAGTGCGCTTCGAGGACGACTACGGCCGCGTCATCGGCTACAAGAACGCCATCCGCGATGATCCGGCGTACGATCCGGACGGTGCCCCGAACCTCTCCACGATGTGGTCCGATCCCCTGGTGGGACGTCCCGAGAACGGGATGACGGGCGTCTCCTTCACCCGGGGCGGATACGCCCACATGCCGAATGCCCCGGACGGGTCCGGCGGGTACACGGTCTGGCGGCCGAAGCACTGGGCCTTCGAGTCCCTGCGGCACCGGTACGGCGACATCCTCGGCGCGGCGCGCACGGTCGTGGGCTACGAGTGCGACGGCTGCGAACTCGAACTGCGCGACGGCCTGCCCTACGCGACCGGGAACGACGGCACACCGCAGAGCTTCGAGGTCCTCGGCACGGCCCCGGCCCGTCTCTGGGAGACCCACGACGCGCCCGAGATCCACGAGAGCTACATCGGCGAACTGAACTGGGTCGCGGAACGGCTCGGCGGCGCCGACACGGCCGAGAACCGCGAGCGCTTCGCGGCCGGGCGCGCCGTCATGGGCGCGTTCCGCCGGGGACGCGGCGAGGTGTTCACCACCGGCTGCACGGACTGGGCGTACGGCCTCGGCGAATCCGATGTCGCGACGGTCACCACCAACGTCCTCGAACGGTTCGTGCACGGGCGCGGCAGATAGGCGAGCATCTCTCCGGGTTCCCCCCGGAGACGCCGCCCATGACCAGTCAGAACAATCCACGCCTTCCCGGTCGCCTCGGCCACCCCGGCATGGCGTTGCGCGACGACCCGCGCGCCGACCCGCGCATGCTCGCGGCGATGGCCCCATACGGCCTCGCGGACCCGCAACCGCCACCGCCCGTGGACATGCACTCGAGCCGCGAAGCACTGCTCGCGTTCTGCGACGAGGCCGAGACGGCCTACGAGGCCGTCAACGACGTCTTCACGAAGGACCTGCCGCCGGTGCCCGGAGTCTCCACGGAGACGCGGACCATCCGGGGCGTCGACGGCAACGACATCGCGTTGCATGTCGCGCGCCCCGCCGTCGGCGCCGGACCGATGCCCGGCATCCTGCACCTGCACGGCGGCGGCATGGTGCTGATGTCCGCGACCGGACCGGTCTACGAACGCTGGCGCACCGAGCTGGCCGCGACCGGGCTGGTGGTCGCCGGTGTGGAGTTCCGCAACGCCGGCGGACGGCTCGGCCCGCATCCATTCCCGGCGGGACTGAACGACTGTGCGTCGGGCCTGTACTGGATGGCCGACCACGCGGCGGAACTCGGCATCTCGGGCATCGTCGTCTCCGGGGAATCCGGCGGCGGGAACCTTACCCTTGCGACCGTCCTCAAGGCGAAGCGCGACGGGCGACTGGCCGATATCGCCGGGGCCTACGCGCAGTGCCCCTTCATCTCGAACGCCTACGCGACCGGCGACCCCGACCTGCCCTCCCTGGTCGAGAACGACGGATACGGCCTGAGCTGCGCGCTGATGGCGTCACTGTCGCGGCTCTACGACCCGACCGGCGACCACGCCCGCGACCCCTCGCCTGGCCCCTGCACGCGACGGTGGACGAACTCGCGGGGCTGCCGCCGCACGTCGTCGCCGTGAACGAACTCGATCCGCTGCGCGACGAGGGTCTCGCCTACTTCCGGAAGCTCCTTCGGGCCGGCGTCAGCGCCGCGAGCCGGACCATCAACGGAACAAGCCACGCCCAGGACATGGTCATGCGCGCCGCCATGCCGGAGGTCTACCTGGGGACCGTCCGGGACATCAAGGCGTTCGCGGACCGGCTTTGCAGTCCCCGCTAGGCGCGACGCTCGCCGCGCACGACCGGAAATTCGTAATCTACGCAAAGTAGGTAAAACGGATTCACCGTTGTGGAACTTGCCAGAATCACGTCACGCCGACAGACGACCATCCCGAAACGCAATCGGGAAAGAGCGAACCTGCACGCGGGCGACGTAATCGCGTTCGAGATCGATGGGACACATGTAGTCCTGCGGAAGGTTTCTGGTCGGGGCACCTACCTGCAGGGGCTCTCCGAAGGCATGACCGAATGGGCATCTCCGGAGGATGAGGAAGCATGGCGTGACCTTTGAGCCACTCGACGTGGTCGTGGTGCCCTTCCCGTTCAGCGACCGGGCCGCGACCAGGCGCCGGCCCGCACTGGTCGTGTCATCCGCCGGCTTCAACACCGCCCACCGGCAAACGATCCTCGCAATGATCACTCCGTCGCCGACAACTGGCCGAGCGACGTTCCCCTACGTCATTGGCGGGAAGCGGGGCCCAAGGTCCCGTGCAAGCTGCGGCTCAAGCTCTTCACACTCGACAACGCAGTCGTGGCCGGAAAAGTGGGAGCCTTGTCTCCGACCGACGGCGCAGCCGCTCGGAACGCCCTTGCCGAAGGCCTGGTAGTCAGCCAATCCGCCGTGCACTGATTGCCAGCCCTTGTCCGGTGGGCGAGCCCGCCCTACGGCCGCCGAAACAGCAGCGTGAACCGATCCGTGTTCCCCGTGTGGCGCCGCGTGCGGTCGATGGCTCCGTACCGGCCGCCTGGGTGTGGGCGCCCGGAACGCCGCCGCGTTCATGGCCGCCCGGGTGTCCGCATCGAAGTTGTGCAGCTTGCGGAACGTCAGCACGAGGTCGAACCGCGCCTCGCCGAAGTCGAGCCCGTCCATGCGGAAGCCCGCGAACCGCTGCCGAAGTGGGGCAGCCCTGCGCGCCGCCATGCCGGAGGTCTACTTGGGCACGGTCCGGGACATCAAGGCCTTCGCGGACTGGGCGTGCTCAGCAGGCTGAATCACGCGCGCCTGCGAGAACCGGCCGCGCCCGCAAGCAGCGCCCGATTCTCGCGATAGGTCCGCTCAAGTTCCCTGGCGACCAAGGTTCGCGTGCGTACACCGACCCCCAACTCGGTCGAATAATCGCGCCACCTGCTGACTGCATCCGCGACACGCTCGATGCATTGCTGCGCCTGGCTCCAGGTTGCGAAGTTCGCCTGTCGGGCAAGCCCCTGCATCGCGCGTAGCGGCGGCCGAACGCCGTGACCGGCGAAGGCCGTAGCATGTTCGCCGTGCGGGGCCGGGCTGAAGGTCACGTCGAACGCCGGGGACGGTCGCCACCGCCCGGCATCGTCCTGCAGGAACGCCCAATTCCGCGTGTGATCGTCCTGGTTCAGCGCGAACAGATTGAACACCGCCCGCGTGAACTGCTGCTGGCCCACCGCCGGACTGGCGCACAGCACTTGGCTCGCCTTGATCAGATCCTCATAATCCATCGAGGGTGCCCGGAAGTCGGCATCGAGCAGGCCGCACAGCGTGTGCATGTGGTAGCGCCCCCGCCCCACCGCACAGTCGAACCGAGTAAGGACGAGCGATGCAATTGCCGGCGAGGACCGCGGGGCGTCGATCAGGCGCCAGGTCGGCGTGTCGATGCCCGCATCCCGCGCCATGCGGAGGTACGCCGCTTCGCAGAGGCTCTCTTCGTGTCCGAGGGGCAACGACGCGGAAGTGAACTTCACCAGCACCGGGGTCCAACCCGGACGGGGCAGCACGCTGGCGGCGCCGGGATCGCCGTGCTCGGGCAGGTGGAGCAGCGCCTTCGGTCGCGCACCCGCGGAACCACCGGCACGCTCCAGGGCCGGCGGTACGGTAACGTCATCCCCAGCCCGCGCCTCGAAGATCGTCCGCGCAATGTCACCGAGGGCGCCCACGTCCACCTCTTCCTCCTCCACGTCGGCGCAATCGAGCGCTGGCGTGTACTCCAGTGCCCCCATCCCCCGATCGCCCACATACGCAAGCCTGTCCAGCGGCGTTAGACGATGGGGAAGCACGCCGCGGCGTCGGAACGCACGATCCATCAACAGCATGCCCCACGCGTCGGGAAGCGAATCCGCGAACACCCCGTGCAAACCACCGTGGGGCGTCGCCGGAGCGCGATGCAGGCCGCCGGTGAGCGCGAGGGAGAAAGGGGAAAGACTCGTATATCGGCGGCGGTAGTCCGCGTCGTACTCGAAGTACGTCGCCCTGTCCCGGCTCGACGCGAGCACACCGGTCCGAACACGGTCTCCGCCGCCAAGTCGGCGATGGACCTCCAGTCGACGCACGGGCGCGATGGTCATTCGCGCAGCACCTCCTCGATCGTGCGCGGCGCCACCTCGGGCGCGTCGCCCAGCGCGGCGACCCGGCCCAGGTCATCGAGGCACTGCCACAGGAGGAGGAACTGCCGCAGCGATACCTGCCCGGTGGTCTCGAAACGCTTGATGGTGGACGCCGGCACCGTACTGCGCTCGGCGAGCACCCGGCGCGAGAGCCTGTGCTCCCTGCGCCGGTCGCGCAGGAACCGGGCCAGCCGGTGCTGCACGTCGGTCGCCGTAAGGAGGGACAAGAGGGAATTCACAGCTTCCAGCCCGATTTGGGACACCATTGTATCCCAAACGCACGAGCAGTCCCCATTTTGGATTACATATTGTCCGCCGTGCTACCGGCCAGAGTACTCCTCCGAAGCCTCGGTTTACCTTCCTGTCCCGACCGGCATTCCCGCGAGCCCGAGCTACCGCGGCTCATCCCGGCCTCGTACACGAAGCGATGTCAGGACCGGGCCTTACGGCCGCCGGAACAGCAGCGTGAAGCGATCCGTGTTCCCCGTGACCGTCCGCCGACCCACCTCGTAACGCAGTTCGTCGTCCGGACGGTAGTGCAGGTCGGAGTAGTCCACGAACTCGAATCCCGCCGCCTGGATCTCCTGGATCGCAAGCACCGGGTCCATGCGCCGCCAGTTCTCGTCGGTCTCCGCCTGCATGTGGCGGCGCGTGTGGTCGATCGCACCGTATAGCCCACCCGGCCGCAGGGCCCGGAACGCCGCCGCGTTCAAGGCCGCGCGAGTGCCCGCATCGAAGTTGTGCAGGTTGCGGAACGTCAGCACGAGGTCGAATCGCGCCTCCCCGAAGTCGAGTCCGTCCATGCGGAAGAGGGGGCTCCCCTCGACCGGAGAGAAGGACCCCGTCTCGATCACCTCGACATCCCAGCCGCCCTGTTCCAGGACGGGCGCTACGAACTGACCTCCCACGGCCACCGCCAGGCTACCGTTCTCGGCCAGCACGGGCGCCAGGATCTTCGTGTACCAGCCGCCGCCGGGCACGAGCTCCAGCACGTCCATGTCGTCGGTGAGACGGAAGAACTGCAGCGTTTCCAGCGGTTTGCGGTTCGCGTCGCGGGCCCGCTCGGCCTCCGTGCGGAGGTCCGCGCCAAGCGCGGCCTCGACCTTCGCGTCGATGTCGGCAGCCGATGCGCCCTGCAGCGCGGCGAGCAGTACTGCCGCGAGCCATACGGTTCTCTTCACTGTTTTCTCCTTGTCAGCCAGTGCGAGGACTCAAACCAGTCGGTCGGGCATCTCCGTGCCCCCGAAGAACGCCTCGAGGTTCTCCGCCACACGCATCCCCATCGAGATGCGCGTCTCCCGCGAGCCGCTGCCGAAGTGGGGCAGCAGCACCGCGTTCTCCAGCGCGATCAGCTCCTCCGGCACGTTCGGCTCGCCCTCGTACACGTCGAGTCCGGCACCGGCGAGGCGGCCTTCGCGCAGCGCCGCCGCCAGCGCGAGCTGGTCGACCACGTCACCCCGGGACGTGTTGACGAGAAACGCGTGCGGCTGGCACTGCGCGATCCGCTCCGCGTTCATCAGGTGCCGGGTCTCCGGAGTCGAGGGACAGTGGAGGGAGACGAAATCCGCGGCGCCCAGCAGTTCTTCGAGCGTCTCGCATGCCCTCGCGTCAACCTCCGCGGCCGCCTCTTCCGGGACTGGGAAGGGATCGTGAAACAGGATCTGCATCCCGAAACCGAAGTGGGCGCGGCGGGCCACCGCGCGGCCGATCCGCCCGAACCCGACCAGGCCGAGCGTCTTGCCGGTCACCCGCGTGCCCATCATGTGGGTCGGACGCCAGCCTGTCCAGGCGCGGTCCCGCACGTGCCGCTCTCCCTCGCCGATGCGCCGGGCGGTCGCCAGGAGCAGGACCATGGCGATGTCCGCAGTGCAGTCCGTCAACACCTCCGGCGTGTTGCTCACCGCGATGCCGCGGGCCCTGGCGGCCTCCAGGTCGACGTGCTCGAAGCCGACGCCGTAGCTGCCGATGATGCGCGTGCGCACGTCGATGTCTTCGTACAGGCCCGCATGGATGCGGTCGGTGACGGTCGGACAGAGGGCGTCGGCCTCGGCGAGCGCGGCACGCAGCGCCGCTTCGCTCATGGGCTCGTCCGCTGTATTGCAGGTCAGGTCGTAGCGGTCCGCGAGGTACGACTCCACTTCCTCGGGCCACGCGCGCGTCAACACTACCTTGGGGCCGTTCGCCATCTTGAGCTTCCCGTGCCGCGAAGGCGCAATTGTAGAGCCGTCCGATGGCGATCGGGGTATCGTTGCCGCATGCGCATCCTGCACATCGCGCATCAGCAGCTTCGCAAGTACGGCGCCACTCGCGTCAGCTGGGCGCGGAAGCTGGAACTCGGTCTCGTCAAGGCCGGCTACGACGTCCATGCGTTCAGCGACCGAGACGTGGCGGCCTTCGAAGCACCGCTGGGGCTCCGCCCGGTCGGTCGCCGCCGGGCAAACCGGCGCCTGAGCGAGATGGCCGAGGCCGTCGAGCCGGACCTGGTGATCGCGGGACACTGCGACATCGTCACGAACGACACGCTGGCCGAACTGCGCCGCCGCCGGCCGGGGACCGTCATCGTCCACTGCAACAACGACCCGCTGTTCGTGCCCGAGAACCGGGCGCGGATCGCCCGGCGCGCCGAGGTGGTCGACGCCGTCTTCGTCTCGACCGGCGTGCGCGAACTGGAAGGCGCGTTCGGCGCCACCGGGGTTCGCCTGCATCACATGCCGAACCCCGTAGATCCGACCATCGAGCGCTTCGACGCCTCGGCATCCCCCGACCTCCCGGTGGACCTCGTCTTCTGCGGCAAGAGCAACGCGCACACCGACCGCTTGGCGCTGGTCGGGTGGCTGCGGGACGCCCTGCCCGGCGAGGTCGTGTTCCGGACCCACGGCTGCCTCGGAAACCCCGGCGTCTGGGGTCTCGACTACGACCGCGCCCTCGCCGAGTCGCGGATGGGACTGAACCTGAACCGCCAGGAGGGCCAGCATTGGTATTCGTCGGCGCGCATGGCGCAGATGGCCGGCAACGGGCTGCTCGTGTTCACGCATGCGGACAACGGGTTCGACACCCTGTTCCCGCCCGAGACGCTCGTCTACTACCGGGACCGCGAGGACCTGCTCGCGGCGGTCCTGGACTTCCACGGGGACGACGCGAAACGGCGCCGCTGGGCGTCGAAGACCCGCCGCTTCTTTCACGAGTCGATGAACGCGACGCTGTACGCGCGCTACATCGTCGAGGCCGCCATGGAGCAGCCCTTCAGCCAGCCTTACGCATGGCTGACCTGATCCGCCTCTCCACCGCCACGCCCTTCGCGCGCGGCGGCAACCGGCTGGTGTACGTGCACCCCGACCGGCCGGAGGTATGCATCAAGTTGCCAAGGGCCGACGTGAACCTCGCCGTCAAGCGCCGCCGCAAGGGTCTGAAGGGGCGGCTGAAGCCGGCGGCCACGTTCGACGAAAACCGCGCGGAGGCGCGCACGCTGACCGAGCTGCACGGGCGCATCGGCGACAGCCTCGCGGCGTTCGTTCCCCGTTTCCTGGGCTGGGTCGAGACCGACCTCGGTCGTGGCGTCGTCCTCGAACTGATCCGGGACGACGACGGCGCGATCGCGACACCCCTCAAGCAGTACGTCTGGGAACGCGGGTTCGACGAACGCCTCGAGGCCGCCCTCCGGGAGTTCACCGCCTACTGGGTCCGCGAACGCGTACCCTCCCGGGAGTTGCTGTTGCACAACGTGGTCGCCCGCCGCACGGGCGACGGCGCCGTGCGCCTGGTGGTCATCGACGGCCTCGGCAACGCCGACCTGCTGCCGCTCTCGCGGTGGTCACGGCGCCTGGCGCGGCGCAAGTCCGCGCGCAAGGCCGCCCGGCTGCGAAAGCGAATCGAGGACCTGGTGCGGACGCGCGCCCAGGGCGGCGACCCCGGCGAGCACGGTTTCCTGCGCGTAACGGACTGAGGGACGCGCTCAGCCCCCGGGCATTCGCGCGCGCAGCGTCGTCAGCACGCCGCGCAGGGCTTCGACGAACGCGAGCGGCTGGTCCAGGAAAACATGGTGCTGCGCCTCCTCGATGCCGGCAACAGGCACGTCCGGTCCGAGGAGCTCGAGCATGTACTCCAGCGTGCGCGCGCTGAAGGACTCGCTCTGCTTGCCGTAGATGATGCCGACCGGCAGGGGCAACGCGTTGTAGTCTTCCGGCTGCCGCTCGCCGTCCTTTAGGGTCAGCGGCAGCTCCTCGTCGAACTTCCAGGCCCAGCCGCCGTCCACCCGCATCAGCGAGTGCTTCGCAATGTACTCCACGATGTAGCGGTTCTCGCAGGGCTGCGGCGGGTAGAGCCGGAAACGTCCCTCCGCCGTGTGCCGGTCGGGGTAGGTCTTCGCCCGACCGCCGCCCATGAGCACACCCGGGTCCTTGAGCGGCTCGTCCGGGTGCCGGATGCCGGAGTCGACGAGGACGAGCGCGCCGAAGCGGTCGGGGAAGAGGTTGGCCGCCTTGGCCGCCATCATGCCGCCGAAGCTGTGTCCGACGACGAGCACGTCGTCGTCGAAGCCGGCCGCGTCGCAGACCCCGACGATCTCCGCCGCGTAGGTGGCCGCATCGTATTGGTAGCGGTAGTCCGAGTCGCCCATGCCGGTGAGGTCCATGGCCACCACGCGGTATTCGTCGAGCAGCTGCGGCGCGATGAAGTCCCACCAGCCGCTGTGCGCGTTCATGCCGTGAATCAGCAGCACCGCGGGCTTTGCGGCGTCTCCCGGCCAGGACCGGTAGAAGACGTCGCACTCCTCGACCTCCACGGTGTGCTCGTCCCGCCCGGTCTCCACCGCTGTCCAGAACCAGTCCGGTATCGTCGGTGTGGAGTCCCTGTCCCAACGCGCCATGGCAGTCTCCCCAGATCCTCGCGCGGCGCACCGTCGACCGGCCGCCGTCGGCGGCATACTACTATCAGTACCCACCTGTCAGTGCTCGCGGCCATACCGCGTTGGCAAACGCCGCACCCCTGCGGCAAGATACCGGACCGAAGGAGGTCTTCCGTCGTGTACGAGCAGATCACCTACCAGGTCGACGACCGCATCCTCACCATCGGCCTCAACCGGCCGGAACGGCTGAACGCCTTCACCGAGCGCATGCAGGAGGAGTTGTGCGACGCCTTCGACCGGGCGGACGCCGACGACCTGGTCAGCGCGATCATCGTCACCGGTCACGGCCGCGGCTTCTGCGCCGGGGCGGACCTCGGGGAGGGCGGCTCGACCTTCGCCGACGAGCAGCTCCAACGCGACGGCGGAGGGCTCGTCACCCTCCGCATCTTCGAGTCGAAAAAGCCCGTGATCGCCGCTGTGAACGGGCCCGCTGTCGGCGTCGGCGCCACCATGACGCTGGCCATGGACATGCGCATCGCCGCCGACACAGCCCGCGTCGGGTTCGTGTTCGCCCGCCGGGGCATCGTGCCCGAGTCGTGCTCGAGCTGGTTCCTGCCCCGTATCGTGGGGATCGGCAAGGCGCTCGAATGGACCCTCTCGGGCCGTATCTTCTCCGCCGACGAGGCCCGGGAGGCCGGGCTGGTGCGGAGCGTGCACGGCCGGGAAGACCTGATGCCCGCAGCCAGGAGCCTCGCCCGCGAGATCGCCGACAACTGCTCCCCGGTGTCCGTCGCGCTGACCCGCCACATGATGTGGAGGATGCTCGGCGCCGACCATCCGATGGAAGCGCACAAGCTCGACTCGCGGGCCGTGTTCCACACCGGGCGGTCCGCGGACGCGGCGGAGGGTGTAGAGTCGTTTCTCGAGAAACGTCCGGCGGCGTTTCCGGGTAAAGTAAGCCGAGACCTGCCCGACTTCTTCCCGTGGTGGGAGACTCGGCAGTTCGAATAGCGTCCGCGAGCGTTGGCGTACGGCCAGGTGGATGCGCACCGGTGGGCAGGAGGCCCAGCACCGTCGGAGACGGATGCGAGCGAAACGCACCGGAGGACCCGCGGGAAGCGGTTCCGACCGGGGCAGACAGTTGAACGCAAGGAGTCGTCATGGCAACCCCGAACATCGCGCAAAGAGCCCCGTTCCCCGTGGAAGTCGAAGCCGGAAGGAAGTACTTCTGGTGTGCCTGCGGGCAGAGCGCGAACCAGCCGTTCTGCGACGGTTCCCACCAGGGGACCGAGTTCACGCCTTTGCCCTACGAGGCTGACGCCAGTCGCACGCTCTACTTCTGCGGGTGCAAGCACAGCAACGGGAAGCCCCTCTGTGACGGGACGCACAACTCCCTGTAGCGCCCCACGGCCGGCCGGGCCGGCGCCCGGAGACCGTGACGCGCCGGTCGTCGCCCCATGACGGACCAAGCCCATGCTGTCGAGACTGTTCAGACGCAAGCCGAAGCTGACCGACGCGGATGCCTCGCGCCGGCGCGAGGCCGTGCTCGCGCTCGACGCGTCCGAACAAGCCGCCTTCCTGGGAGTCGCGCGGGACGACGCTGACGCCACCGTACGCGCCGCGGCCATCGCGCGGATCACCTCGCCCGAGACGCTCGGTGCGATGCTTGACGAACCAACTCCACCCGGGCGCGGGGACCAGGTCGCGGCCATCGCCGACCGTCTGGCGGAACTCGGCTCCGACCACCCCTTCGCCAGTCATCCACACGTGTTGGTCGCGCGGTTTCGAATGCGGCCGGACCACCAGTCGCTCGCAGCCATCGCCGACCCGGAGCAGGCGGCGCGGGCGCTCCTGTCCGTGCAGGACCACGATACGCGCGCGTCGCTTGCGCAGGCCATCCGCGACGAGTCCCGGCTCGCGGCGCTCGAGCACGTCACGCGTACCCGCGACAAGGCCGTTCACCGCATCGCAAGGGACCACCTGGTGGAGCTCAAGCGCCTGCGCCAGGAGCGCGACGAACTCGTGCAGCGCGCCGAGTCGCTCCTGGCCTCCGCGGACCGGGTCCGTCCCGACGACGCCCAGCTCGCGGCGAAGTGCGATGTCCTGCGGCGCGAGTGGGACACGATCCTGACCGGCCTCGAACGCAACGCCACGGCCCTCGAACCCTTCCACCATCCCGGAGCGTCCGTCGAGGCCTTGCGTGCGCGATTCCACCTGCCCGAACTCGCGCTCCCGGCACCGCCTCCTTCCGGCGAGGACGGACCGGCGCTCCGGTCCTTCCAGAGCCTCCTGTCGGACCTGGCGGCCCTCGAACACCGCATCACGGCCGACCCCGGAGCCTTCGAGCAGACGGACGACCTGACGTCACGGCTGCGGGAACTGCAGGCGCGCTGGAGCGAACACGCGGACCGCGAACCGCCCGCTGGCGCCGAAGCCGGCGTGTTCCGGGATCGCTATCACCGCACCCACGAACTGATCGAGGCACTCGAACGCGCGAACCGGACACGCGCGGACGCCGCGGCACTG
>VXNE01000026.1 GCA_009840715.1 Gammaproteobacteria bacterium | reverse complement strand
AACTTCCCCCTTCACCAAGCTTCGCCTGGCGCAAGACGAGCCCCGCCCCTACACCGGCCGGTCGCCCCTGACCGTAACCCGGAGGCCGCTGCGCGTCTGCGGGTAGTAGTCCCACATCGCCATGTGCTGGACGCACCGGTTGTCCCACATGGCAACGGAGTTCTCCCCCCAGCGGAAGCGGCACTGGAACTGCGGCTTGGCCACGTGAGCGTAGAGGAAGGCCAGGATCGCGTCGCCCTCGTCCTTCGGCACGCCGCACAGCTCGGTCGTGAACACGGAGTTGACGAAGATGCCCTTGCGGCCGGTCCGCGGATGGGTGCGAATCACGGGGTGTTCCGCACGCGGATAGACACGGTCGCTGTCGTCGAAGCCGACACGGCGGCTCCGGTCCCGGTAGTTCGGTCCCCCGTCGTGGATGGCGGTCAGCCCCGCCAAGTATGACTGCATCGCTCCGGAGAGCGCTTCGTAGGCAGCGTACATGCTCGAGAACAGCGTATCGCCGCCGCCGCTCTCGGGCAGCGTGTGGAGGTGCAGGATGGACAGCATCGGCGGCTCGACATCGCAGCTGACGTCGGAGTGCCACTTGTCGCCCGCCGTGCGCTTGGTGTTCGCGTCGGCGTGGACGTTCAGGATCTCCGGGTGGCCCGGCGCGCCCGGCGGCGCGCTCGGATGGACATGCAGCGGACCGAAGCGCGCACCGAGGGCCTTGTGCTCGTCGATGTCGAGTTCCTGGTCCCGGAAGAACAGGACCTGGTGGGCCAGCAACGCCGCCTCGACGTCCGCGAACGTCGCATCGTCGAGACGGGCGAGCTCGACCCCGTGTATTTCCGCGCCGATGACGGGGGTGAGTGGCTCAACATCCATGGCGTCGATTATAGGCGCGGCCCCGGGTGACTCAGGCCGCGCGAATGCGAACGAACTTCTGCAGCGCGTGGCAGTCGAGCGGCACCAGCCCCCGATTCCCGCCGCCGCTGTACACGACTTCCGCCACATACAGGTCCCCACGGGCGTCCGCCCAGATGCCGTGGGGCGCGAAGAAGTTCCCCGGACGCACCGGGTCGTCGCCGCCGAAGCGCGTGACCAGGGTGCCATCGAGTTCGAGGATCCCCACGCTCGCGTGGGGCATGTGGGGGAGGATCTCGGTGTCTGGGCTCCGCCCCGCGCGCTCGCCGAGTTCCGCCACGTAGAGCAGGCCGTCGGGATCGATGAAGAGATCGTCCGGCCTGGTGACGTGCGCCCACTCCGTGACGTAGGTTCCGTCCGGCTGGAAGACCTGGATGCGCGAGTTCTCGCGGTCCGCCACCAGCACACGGCCGTCCGGGTCCACCGCGATCGCGTGCGGCAGCCGGAACTCTCCCGGACCCGTGCCGGGCTCCCCCCAGGAGAACAGGTAGTCGCCCGCGGCCGTGAACTTGTGGACGCGCGCGTTGCCGTAGCCGTCGGCGATGAACAGGTCCCCGGCCGCGTCGAGGGCCACGTTCGTCACCATGTTGAACGGTCCCCCGCCATACTGCACCGGCGTCCTGCCCGCCTCGAAACCCGTCTCGGCCGGGACGTCCTTCTCACCGAGGGTGTCGAGCAACGTCCCGTCCGGCTCAAAGATCCGCACCGTGTGATCGAAGTTATCGGCCGCGTAGAGGCGGTCGTCGGGGCCGATGTAGAGGCCGTGGGGATTGGTGAAGACCCCTTCGCCCCACGCGTCCAGGAAGTTGCCGTCGCTGTCGAACACGATCATCGGGTGTTCGCCGCGATTGAAAGCGTAGACGCGGTCGCCGGAGTCGGTCGCGACGCCGGCCACCTCGACGAAACTCCACCCCTCCGGGAGTTTCTCCCAGCCTTCGACGACTTCGAACTCGATGCGTGACATCCCGTGGGAGAAGGACTCGGGCCGTCACGCCCCGCGCGGCAATGAGACCAGGCGGTCCCTGAGTTCGGCTGCTTCCTGGGCGTCCAGGATCCACTCGCCGATCAGGACCAGTTGCTCCCAGTCCGTGACCTCCTCGATGAGCAGGCCGACGACTTCGCCGCTCTCAGGGCCGAATCGCCGCACTACCATCCGCCTCAGCAGCGCGCGTTCACGCACGATGGCCTCGGCAAGGCCCTCGGTGCGGCCCTCGACGAGTCCCTCGTTGCGGCCTTCGACGAGTCCTTCGTTGCGGCCTTCGACAAGCCCCTCGTTGCGGCCCTCCAGTCGCCCCCTGGCAACCGCCTCGCGTTGCCACTCCTCGATCGTCTCGTCCAGCCTGGACGTCAGTACCGACACGTCCTGCATCGCCAACAGCTCCTCCATGCCCGGCAGGGCCAGATTGTAGCGCTCGTCCAGCCGCCTCAGCCATCGCGCGACCGTATCGCTCAGGTCGTCGTCGCCCAGGTTCCGCGCCGTCTCCCAAAGGGGCGCGACGAGGTCCGACCGGTCTCGCGCGAACTCTATCCCGATGATCATCGACAGCACGTTCCCGGGGATGTGCGGCCGGCCCTTATGCGCGCCGAAGTCGAGCGGCCAGTAGCCCCACGGGTAGAACGCCCCGATGTCCGCCGGCGCCTCCGGCGGCTCACCCAGGGCCGGTGGCAGGCTCACCAGCGCGCCCGCGGAGGTGGCGGCGGTCCACCGCGAACGCCCGTTGTGCAGCACGATGCACAGCACGGGGCACGGTTCGCCTCTCCTGATCGCCTCCTGTGCCCGCAGTTCGCGCACCAGCTCGCCGCCCTGCTCAAGGAAGCGCAACGCCATCTGCCCGTCGCCCCGGGATTGGAACTCCAGGTTCACCAGCAGGAATGCCGGATATCCCCGCGACCGTGCCGCCTCGCTGAACGAGACCTGCCAGACCTGATCGCCCCGACGCAGGTGAAACTCACGCGTCACCCACTCCATGGACACCTTTCGCAGGGTGTCGAGATCGAGCGCGGCGACGAGCTCGCGCCGGAGCGGTCCGTGTGGCCGGACCAGATAGCCCCGCAGCATGTCTCGGAGCGTGCGCCGATGGCAGCACAGCGCCTTGTAGACCGGGTCGAACGGGAACCGCGGCGTGACGGATCTCGGCTCGACGGTGTCGTTCGCCATGACGCCACCGTACTTGGGCCGCGTAGGCCCGCTCTATGGCCGATCTCTCGTTCCCGTGTAGGACATGCGCCCGCGCAACGCGGGCGACGGGATTACCCAGGCCGCCGGATCGGCCACAGGGCGCTACAGGAGCTCCTCGACGTTCTCCGACGGCCGCCCGATCACGGCGCGGCCGCCGCGCACGGCGATCGGGCGCTGCATGAGGCGAGGATGCTCGGCCAGCAGCTTCACGACCGCGTCCACGGAGGTGTAGTCGGCCGCGTTAAGCCCCAGGTCCTTGAAGTACTTGTCCTTGCGGACCAGGTCGCCCGGAGAAGCGTCCACCATGCCGAGGATCTCCCGCAGGGCGTCCTCGTCCAGCGGTGTCTTGAGGTATTGCACGACATCGAACTCGACGTCTCGCTCGCGCAGGATTTCCAGCGCGCCGCGCGACTTGCCTCAGCCGGGGTTGTGGTAGAGGGTGATGCGGTCCATGGGCTGCTCCGGAGTGTGCTACCCCGAGTATAGCCGTGCCCGGTTCGCAGGGTCAGCCGGAGTAGACCTCCCGGAGTGCCTGTTCGAGTGCCGCGTGCGCCGTGGCGCCGGTCCCCTAGAGCGTTTTGACGTCGAGCGCAGCCGCCTCGGCAACGTCGCTCTCTATGTCAAAGAAGCGCCCGTCCCCGTATAGCTTGAAACGCCGGTCGCGGATGTAAGTGACTTCGGGAATGCCGGGGAAACGCGGCCTGAAGTCCGTGAACACCCACTCCCGGACGCCCTGCCCCGCGCCCGTGAGGATGGGAACAAAGCTCTTGCCATCGACGATCCGGTCGTCCGGGACGGCCGCCCCTGCCACCTCGGCGAGCGAGGGCAGGAAGTCCGTGAAGTCGACCAGCGCATCGGACACGCGTCCCGCCTGGATCGTGCGCGGCCAGGACGCGAGCAGCGGCACGCGCGTCCCGCCGTCGGTCGGGCGGCTCTTCTCCCCCGGCACGCGCGTGCCGTCGGCGAGTTCGCTCACGATCCCGAGGGGTGTCCCGTTGTCTCCCGTCAGCAGCACGAGCGTCTCGTCGCGGACTCCCTGCTCTTCGAGCGCGTCCAGGATGCGCCCCACGATCTTGTCGACGTACGCAACCATGTCGGAGAACCGGGCCGGGTCTTTGGCATGGCGATCGCCCTGCCAACCCGGGCTGTCCGGGGTCGGCACGAAGGGGGCGTGCACCAGCACCATGGAGTAGTACACGAGGAACGGTTGTCCCGACCGTTCGGCGACCTGCCGTTCGATGGCGTCCACGACGAAATCGGCAAGCAGGTCCGGCCCGTACGCCCCGGCGTGGGTCTCGGCTTCGGCCCCGGTACCGGTCAGCACCGGATCGGCATAGCGGCCGCCCTTGGTGCCGAGGTACCACAGCAGGTACTCGTCGAAGCCGGCGTCCGTCGGCGTCTGGCCCTGCTGCGGGCAGCAGGGACCGTCCGGGTCCCAGATCAGCGTGTGTCCCCAGAGCTGCCACTTGCCGGCCACGTAGGTCGCGTACCCCGCATCCCTGAGCACGTTTCCGAACGTGACCTCGCCCTTCGGCAGCACGCCCCATTCCGTGTAGTTGCGGTGGGTGTACCGCCCGGTCATGAGTTGCAGGCGGGACGGCGCGCAGAGCGGCGTCGCGTAGGCATGCGTGAATCGCACGCCGGAGGCGGCAAGCCGGTCCAGCGCGGGCGTCTCGTAGCTGACGCCGCCGTACGCCCCGAGGGCCTCGTAGCCCAGGTCGTCCACCAGGATCAGCACGACGTTCGGACGGGCTGGCGCCGCTTGGGCCACAATACCGGCGAGGATGACCACCACCGCGCACCACAGGCGTCCGTATCCGGCCATGTCCGCTCTCCTCCCGCCAGGGGGCATGCTCTACACCCGGCGCCCGTCACCCGTCAAGCGGGCCGGCCCGTACCTCGAACCCGCATGAGCGCGCTCGCCGCCTTTCATCCCGGCATCGCCGCCTGGTTCGGCGACCGCTTCCCCGCGCCCACGGACGTGCAGGAACGGAGCTGGCCGCGCATCGCGGCCGGGGAGCACCTCGTCATCACCGCGCCCACCGGCAGCGGGAAGACCCTCACCGCGTTCCTCTGGGCGCTGAACGCGTTCGCGTCGGGCGCCTCCGAGCCGGGCGCCACCCGCGTCCTCTACATCTCGCCACTCAAGGCGTTGAACAACGACATCCGGCGCAACCTCATCGAGCCGCTCGGCCAGCTCCGCGAAGCGTTCCTCGCGCGCGGCGAGACGTTCCCGAACGTGCGCGTGCAGACCCGCAGCGGCGACACCGAGCAGGGCGAGCGCCAGCGGATGCTGCGGCGCCCCCCGGAGATCCTGATCACGACGCCCGAGAGCCTGACCCTGCTGCTGACCACCGTGCGCGGACGGCTGGCCCTGTCCACGGTGGAGACCGTGGTGCTCGACGAGATCCACTCGATCGTGGAGAACCGGCGCGGGGTCATGCTCATGACGGGCCTCGAGCGCCTGGTCGAGATCGCGGGAGAGGTCCAGCGGGTCGCGCTGTCCGCCACGGTGCGTCCCCTCGAAGCGGTTGCGGCCTACGTCGGTGGACGGGACACGCGCGACCGGCCGCGGCCGGTGGGCGTCGTCGAGTCCACGGCCGAGAAGAGCATCGAGCTGGCCGTACGGTTTCCGGAGGCGGCCCGCATCGCCGCCGACAACGGCCAGAAGATCTGGGAACCGCTGTCAGACAGCTTCAAGGACGTGATCGACGCCAACCGGTCCACGCTCTTCTTCACCAACAGCCGCCGCATGGCGGAGAAGATCACCGCGAAGCTGAACGACGACACGGTGGCGCCCCTCGCCTACGCGCACCATGGGTCCCTCGCGCGGGAGATCCGCTCGGAGGTCGAGCGACGCCTGAAGGACGGCGAGTTGAAAGCCATCGTCGCCACCAATTCACTCGAGATGGGTATCGACATCGGCGATCTCGACCAGGTGGTGCTTATCCAGTCGCCGCCCTCGATCGCCTCGGCGTTGCAGCGCGTCGGCCGCGCCGGACACCGCGTCGGGGACGTCAGCCGTGGACTCCTGTTCCCCACCCACGCGCACGATTTCCTCGACGCGGCGGTCGTGGCGGACGCGATGGCGGAGCGCGACATCGAGCCGCTGCGTCCCATGGAGAACGCCCTCGACGCGCTCGCCCAGATCCTCGTCTCCACCGTCGCCTCCGAGACCCGCAACGCGGACGACCTGTACCGGATGGTGCGCCGCGCGGCGCCGTACGCCACCCTGCCGCGGGAGCAGTTCGACCTGGTGATCGAGATGCTCGCCGGACGTTATGCGGGCGTGCGCGTGCGGGACCTGCAGCCGCGGATCGTCCTGGACCGCGTCCAGAACACCCTGAAGGCCCGCAAGGGGGCCGTCTTCGCGCTCTACGCCGCCGGCGGCACGATCCCCGACCGCGGCTACTTCCAGTTGCGCCATGCGGATTCCGGCGCCGCGATCGGCGAACTCGACGAGGAGTTCGTCTGGGAAGCGACGGTCGGCGAGACGTTCACGCTCGGCACGCAGAACTGGCAGATACACCGCATCACGCACAACGACGTGCTGGTGAAGACGGCCCGCCCCACCGCCACGGCGCCGCCGTTCTGGCGTGCCGAGAACATCCACCGGAGTTTCCACTTCGCGCAGCGGATCGGAGAGTTCCTGGCCTTCGCGGACGAGCGGCTCGCCACGCGGCGCCGCGCGGAACTCAAGGCCCACGTCCGGTCCCGCCTGGGATTCGACGAGACCGCCGCCGAGGAACTGGTGGATTTCCTGGAGCGGCAGCGCACGGTCACCGAGCGCGAGTTGCCGCACCGCCGGCACGTCCTGGTCGAACATGTCCGTTCCGGTCCCGGCGGGTACAGCGGCCCCGACCGCGAACAGCAGGTCGTGCTGCACACCTCCTGGGGCGGCCGTGTGAACCGGCCCATGGCCCTGGCGCTGGCCGCCGCGTGGCGCGAGCGCTTCGACAGCGAGGCGGAGATCCACGCGGACAACTACGCGATCGCCGTCCAGATCAAGGACGACGTCGATCCCGGCGTCTTCCTGTCCCTGGTCACGCCGGCCAACTTCGAGGGACTGCTGCGTCGGTCCCTGGAAGACAGCGGTTTCTTCGGTGCGCGCTTCCGCGAGTGCGCCGGCCGCGCACTGCTCCTGACCCGCCAGCGTTTCCGTCAACGCATGCCCCTGTGGATGGCCCGGCTGCAGGCGAAGAAGCTCATGACCGCGGTGTCGAAGCTCGAGGACTTCCCCGTCCTGCTCGAAACGTGGCGGACCTGCCTGCGGGACGAGTTCGACCTGCCGGCGACGGTCCAGGTGCTGGCGGACCTCGAGTCCGGCGCGATCGCGTGGTCGCTCGCGACCGTGTCGGTGCCGAGTCCCTTCGCGTCCGTCATCACGTTCAACCAGATCGGCCGCTACATGTACGCGGACGACACCCCCGAGCGCCAGGGCCGCTCCGCCCTGTCGGACGACCTGATCCGCCAGGCGGTCTACGACCGCAACCTGCGGCCGCGCATCGACCCCGCGGTGGTCGCGGAGTTCGAAGCCAAGATGCAGCGCATCGCCGACGGCTATGCGCCCCGCGACGACGAGGAGCTGGCGGAGTGGGCGAAGGAACGCGTGCTGATCCCGGCCGCGGAGTTCGCCGTTCTGCTCGAGGTGGCCGATCTCGACCGGCCCGCCGCGGTCGGGCAACTCACGGACGGCGCACGCACGTGGTTCGCCCATGCGGAGAACCTCGCGCACGTGGAGCACACCCTCCTCCGGGGCGCCGAGGCGCCGGACGGACGGGCGTTCGAAGACTCGCGCGACGGCGGGCAGCTCTTTGCCGAGTTCGCCCGCTTCTACGGACCGCTGACGCTGGACGAGTGGGTCGACCGCTTCCCGCTTCCGCGCAACGACCTCTCGGAGGTCCTCGCCGCCCTGATCGACGGCGACGGCTTCGTCCAGGGACCGCTGCTCGCGGACGACGACGCGGAACGCTTCTGTGACGCCGAGAACCTCGAGATCCTCATCCGGTTCCAGCGCGCCGCCAATCGGCCGCACTTCGAGCCCCGACCGGCGACCGTGCTGCCCGGCTTCCTGGCGGCCTGGCACCGCGTCGGGGCGGAGGCCTCCGAGCGGGGCGTGCTCGACACGGTGGACCGCCTGCGCGGCTTCGCCGCACCGCTTTCTTTCTGGCTGGGGGAAGCATGGCGGAGCCGGCTCGAGGGTTTCTCCCCGGAACTGCTCACGGCTGCCTGCGCGAACCAGGGACTGACGTGGCGCGGCGTCGGCCGCGAACTCGTCACCTTCGGCTTCGAGGACGAGATCGAGGCCCTGACCCCGGCCGTTGAGGAGGCCCCGGACCTCGATGCCCTGTTCGCCGATCCCTCCGCGCGCTACACCTTCGTGCAGCTCATGGATGCCGCGGAACGGGACGCGGAGAGCTTCAACGCGCTGTTCTGGGACGCGGTCTGGGCGGGACGCATCGCCGCGGACGATCCCCGCCCCCTCAGGACCGGGCTAGAGCGCCGGTTCAGGCTTGCACCTGACGCGGCCCGGCCGAGCGCCGACCGGCGGCGGGTCCGGGCCCGCGCCCGCCAGGCTGCCGTCGGATGGCCCGGCAACTGGTTCCTGGCGCCCCGCACCGAGGCGCCGCTGGACGCGCTGTCACGCCTGGAAGCGGCCAAGGACCGCTGCCGCGTCCTGCTCGACCGTTACGGCATCGTCTGTCGCGAACTGGCCAACCGGGAAGCCGACGCGTTTCGGTGGGCGGCGGTGTTCCCCGCCCTGCGCGTGATGGAACTCTCCGGAGAAGTTGCGGCCGGTCTCTTCTTCGAGGACCTTTCCGGGCCGCAGTTCGCGCTGCCCGTCGCCGTACGCCAGCTCGAACGGCTGGACGCGACCCGTTCCACGTTTCTCGTCGCGGCGACCGATCCCATCGCGCCCACCGGGCTCGGCCTCGACTGGGACGCGTTGCCGCAGCGCCGGCAGGGCAACCACCTGGGCTTCCATGCCGGGGCGCTCGCTTTTGTCGCCGAGAACCGGGGCAAGCGCCTGCGCTTCATACTCGACCCCGACGATCCCGCCCTCGACGTGCTGTTGCGCGAGTTCGCCGAAGTCGCCAGCGCCGACGGGCGCTGGGCCATCGAGACCGTCAACGACCTGCCAGCGAAGGAGAGTCCCTATCTGACGACCCTCGAGCGGAACCTCAGGCTGGTCCGCGATCATCGTGGCGTCTATGTCGAGCGGCGCGTGTGAGCGAACGCTCGGCGACGTCTCGGGGCAGGACGGCCGTGGCACGCGTGGTCCTGGCGCTGACCTGCGCCCTACGCACCGCGGCGGGCGACGTCGCCGCGCCCACCGACGGCTTCGTGGACATCCACGCGCACGCGGCCGGGATCGGCGCCGGCGACAGCGGCGTCTTCATCGGCCGCGCGATGCGCGACAGCTTCCGCTTCCCCATCTACCTGCGCGCTTTCGGCGTCACGCGCGAGGCCCTCGAACGGGACGGTGACGGCCTGGTCATCGACCGCATCGCCGCCCATGTCGCAGCGTCCGAGCGCGTGTCCAGGGCGGTCGTACTGGCCCTGGACGGCGTCGTCGACGACGACGGCGACATCGACTGGAACGCTACCCAGGTCTACGTCCCGAACGGCTTCGTCGCGCGCGAGACGGCGCGGCACCCGCCACTCTGTTTTGGCGCCAGCGTCAATCCGCACCGCCGCGACGCCCTGGAGCGGCTCGCCCGCGTCCATGAAGACGGCGCCGTGCTGCTCAAGTGGATTCCCAACATCATGGGCATCGATCCCGCCGACGAGGCGATCCGTCCGTTCTACCGGCGGCTCGTCGAGCTCGGCCTGCCGCTCCTGACCCACGCGGGCCAGGAGCGCTCGTTCGCGAGCGCCGTCGACGCCTACGGCGACCCCCTGCGCCTGGAGCTTCCGCTATCGATGGGCGTCACCGTGATCGCGGCGCACATCGCGACCACGGGGGAGAATGCCGGCGAGGACAACTTCGAGCGCATCCTGCCGCTGTTCGAGGCGTACCCGAACCTCTACGCGGACATCTCGAGCCTGACGCAGATCAACAAGCTCGGCTACCTCACCCGCGCGCTCAGGGTGCCCGGTCTCCCCGAGCGCCTCGTCTACGGCACGGACTGGCCGCTGCAGTTTTTCCCGCTCGTGTCGCCCTACTACCACCTGAACCACATCGGCTTCGCCGAAGCCCGCTCGGCGGCGGCGCTCGACAACCCGTGGGACCGGGACATCGCCCTGAAGGAAGCGCTCCACGTGCCGTGGCACGTGTTTGCACGGGGTGCGGAGTTGCTGCCGATGGAGCGTTGTCTGTAGCAACGGCCCTTTGTGGACGCCCGTCTGGATGTTGAGCAGGCGTTCGAGACGGGCCGCGACAAGCCCGGCTCCCACGGCATCGGCGTTCTCTCCAAGACTGTACTTTACTCATGAGTAATTCACAGTTATGGTGATTTCAGTCACCTTCGTGGGAGCGCTCGATGGCGGGTAGGTCGCAGTGGGTTCGGCGCTATCTGGCAAACGCGGTGCGCGACGACCTCCAGCGCAAGATGGTGTTCGTCGGTGGTCCGAGGCAGGTGGGCAAGACCACCCTGGCCCTCTCCCTGCTGGGCATCGACAGCGGCCGGCACCCGGCCTATCTCAACTGGGACGATCCGGTCGTCCGTCCCGACCTGATCCGGGGCAAGCTGCCGTCCGGTCAGGCACTGATCGTCCTCGACGAGGTGCACAAGTTCCCCCGGTGGCGCAACCTCGTCAAGGGACTCTACGACCGGGAAGGGGGCGACGTGTCTTTCCTCGTGACAGGGTCGGCACGCCTTGACCACTATCGCAAGGGTGGCGACTCCCTGCAGGGCCGCTACCACTACCATCGCCTGCATCCGTTTTCGCTGGGCGAATTGGTCGGGACCTCGCCAACAGCCGCGGACGTCGACGCGCTGATGCAGTTCGGCGGCTTTCCCGAGCCGCTGTTCGCCGGCAGTACACGCACCCTGAGGCGTTGGCAGCGCGAGCGTCTCGCGCGGGTGGTGTACGAAGACCTGCGGGATCTCGAGAACGTCCGGGACGTCGGCCTGCTGGAACTCCTGGTCGACGCGTTACCGGAGCGCGTGGGGTCGCCCTTGTCCATCCGCAGCCTCAGCGAGGATCTCGGGGTGGCCCATGCGACCGTCGCCCGCTGGCTCGCCATCCTCGAGGCGCTGTACGTCTGCTTCCGCATTCCACCGTTCGGGGCCCCGCGCATCCGGGCGGTGAAGAAGGAGGCCAAGCTCTATCTCTGGGACTGGTCGCAGGTCCCGGACATGGGCGAACGCTTCGAGAACCTGGTCGCCTGCCAGCTCCTGAAGTACTGCCACCACGTGGAGGACACCGAGGGGTACAGCACGGAACTCCGGTTCATCCGGGACACCGACCGCCGCGAAGTGGACTTCGTGGTGCTGCGGGACGGCGTGGCGCTGTTCGCGGTGGAGTGCAAGTCGGGTGAGAAGTCGCCGGGCCGTGCAATCGACTACTTCCGTCAACGGACGACCATCGACGACTTCTATCAGGTCCATCTTGGAGAGCGCGACTACGTCGCCGGCGGCACTCGTATCCTGCCGTTTCGGACCTTCTGCGCCGAACTGGGGATGCCGTGAGGGCCTGGCCGGTCTCGAGCCCCTCGTCGATCAGAACACCGCGAGCGGATTGAGCGGCGAGCCCGTCCCGCCGCGCACGCGCAACGGCGCGCCGACGAACAGGAACTCCCAGCGGTCGCGCTTGCGGGCTTCCTCCGCGACCACGTCGAGGTCGAGGTTGTCGAGGATCAACATCCCGAGCCCTGCCAGCACGAGCTGGTGGAGCGGATTGACGAGCCCCTCCACGTTGCCCGGCATCACGTCGCTCACGCCGTCGCAACCGATTACGGCCACGTCCCGCTCGCGCAGCCACTTCGCGAGCGAAGCGTGCGAGCCGGCGGCCGCCTCCAGGAAGTTCCACTGGCCCTTCTGGCGGACACGTTCCCACCGCCCCGTGCGCACGAGGAGTACGTCGCCGCTACCGATCTCGATGCCGGTTCGCTCCTCCCACGCCTCGAAGTCCTCCGGCATGATCGCCGCTCCGGGCTCGAGGAAATCGACCCCCATGAACCACGCCATGTCCACCAGGACGCCGCGGGTGACGATGCCGTCCTTCGCGTTGTGGATCCCCAGGGTGTCCACGCCGTCGACCAGACCCTCGAACGGCAGCCCGTTGTAGAAGAACCCGCCGTGCGCGAAGTGCGGCAGGCCGTCCACGTGCGAGTGCGCGAAACCGTGGTACGAGACGCGGTACTCGTCGCCCGCCACCTGGTGGTTGCCGAACACCGATGTCTCCCGCTCGTGGAAGAACGGATTCTGGTTCAGCTCGTCCGGGACCGTGTTGAGATCGAGCGCCATCGACACGGCCACGCCATCCTGCACCAGCCGCGCGGCCGCCAGGCGCTTCTCCGGCGTGATGAGGTTAAGCGTCCCCATCTCGTCGTCGTCGCCCCAGCGTCCCCAGTTCGAGATCTCCTCGAACCATTGCTGGTACTGCGCGGCATCCACCGGCGGCGCCGTCGCTTCGATCGCGCTGGCCGGCGTGGCAAGAAAGAAGGCGGCCGCAAGGGCGGCGCCGACTAATGCATGCGGGTTCATCTTCTTCCCTTTCATGCCCTCCCCTCCCTTGAAGATCGACCGTGGTGCGAGCCTACTCCGCTTCCGCCGGCGGGAACACCACGGCAGGCCCGGCCTTGACCCGGCGTCGCGGTCCATGGACCCTGCACGCTCACACACCACTCCCAGGAAGGGCTCCCAATGTCCGACGCATCCCTGACCGCAATCGTCGAGTTCCAGATCCGACCCGAGAACGTCACCATGGATGGCTGGCTGGACATCTGGGACAAGCGCGCCCGGGACGCGTGGGAAGGCGAGCCGGAAACGTCCGCCTATGCCGCCGCCGTCAATCTGGAGGACGAACGCAACGTGCTGGTCTTCGAGCGGTACACGCACGGACAAGGCAGCATCAGGAAGCACCAGCAGCGCGAGGCCCACGCGGAACTCACCCGGACGATGGGCGAGCGCAACGTCACGAAGCGCCGCATGCTGTCCGCATTGTTCGAGGACGTTCCCGACTACGGATGGTGGTCACGCCCAGACGCCGACGGTCAGGGCGGTGCGGCCGGCGCCATCGTCACCGTCCTCGGCATGCACTTCGCGGACGACGCGACGCGGGCGGCATTCATCGAGGTCTCCGGCGGACACGCGGAGTACTGCTGGCGCGAAGAGCCCGAGACGCTGATCTACACGGGAGGCCTCGCCACCGCCGACGCCGACCGCGAGATCGATCTCAAGACGGGCGACCTCGTGTTCGTGATGGTGACGACCGACATGGCGGCCACCGAGAAGCACGCCAACGATCCTAACCACCTCGCGCTCGGCGCCAGGTTCGCGGAGCGGGGCATCGCGATGGACCAGGTCTTCCTGCGCAGTTACCGGGCCACGGGCAACGGGTACTTCTGGCGTTGAAGCCGGTCCGTCAGGCCGGTTCGGGTTCGCGCAGCGCCGCGACCCCACGGTACCGCGCAAGGCGATACACGCCTACGACGACGTCGAACCCGAGGCACGCGGGCGATTCGGAATCCAGTGGTCGCTACCGCGTACAACACCGTCCCTTCCTTGTCGCCCGGGCGCGGCGGTTTACTCGGTTGACGGCCGATACCAGATCGGCGACGTATAGGCCCGCTCCTGGAGGGTCGAAGGGCCGTAGTCCGGCACGCCCCTGCCCAGCGCGAGCGCGTCGTAGAGCGTGTGGCGCGGGGTGGGTATCTCGATGACGCGGACGTAGTAAAAGGACGGCTGCCCGGCGTCGAAGGACGGGTCCTCCCATACCGTCGACAGGGTGGCCGCGCCGATGGAATTCGCGTAGCGGGCCGTCTCGAGGTCCACCGTGTTGCCTACCGGCGGCAGCTTGCCGTCGACACCCGGCCGCCGGTCACCTGACCAGGCGACGTCGAACACCCGCTCGTGGGTGGCGCCGTCCGCGTCGAGCCATCCCTTCACGATCTGGACGCGGTCCAGGTTCGCACCGGACGGATCCTTGTACGCCACGGCAAGGAAGCGCGGCGCGGCGCCATCGGGCGCGGTCCGGAGTTCGCCACCCATGGGCACGCCTTTCCCGTACCCCGCCGCCGCAACGTCTTCCGCCTCGAGGTCGGTCTCGGAGAACTCCCAGCCGCCGAAGAAGCGCACGCGGATCCGCGGTCCACTCGTCCCGTAGGTCTCACGCCGGTGCATGGCGTCGACGATCGCTTCGCGCGTGTTCTCCTCCGCCCACACCGCCGCCAGACCCGATGCGGACATGGTCCAGCCCGTCGCGAAGCCCGAAATGACGACGTCGTCCTTCCGTTCCGGAATCGAGTCCGTGGCCATCTTGCCGCCGAAGTCGTCCTCCGCCGCCGTCGAGAGCCCCGAGTGGGAGTCCGTCGACCCGATCATCCCGAACTGGAACGGGTTGATCCCGACGGCCGCCCCGCGTGCGAGCCCGCGCCGGAGGGCAGAGCGCGCATAGTCGCCCGCCTCGGGCACGTACTCCTGGGTGTCGCCCTGCAGGTGGAAAGGGAACGTCTCGAAGTCGGCGAACTCGTCGTCCGGCGAAAGCAGCGGATGCGCCTCCGAGTCGCCCTTGATCTGGGTGACCTCGACGATCCTCTCCCAGCGCATCCGCGCCCGGGCGTGGTCGGCGTCCACGGGCTCCCCGCGCAGCGTGATGTCCGGGAACATCAGGCCCTTGGAGACGTTGGGGTTGTGGGGAATCGAGAGGAAACGGACGCCCGTGGCGGCGCTGGTCTCGTCGAGCCAGGCCCAGAGATCCTCGGGATATGGGCTCTCGGCGGCAGACACCGGCTGGAAGCCACGCACCTGCTCGGCTCCGGCATCGGTCAGCACGACCCGGTGCAGGTTCGCCCCGCCTGGCGCGGAAGTCCATTCCCAGCCAATGAGGCTCGTGAACGTCCCCGGCTGGTAGTGTGCCTCCGCGGCGTCCACGATCTCCTCCCACGCGCCGCGAAACACCTCAGGAGACAGGGCGGGTAGCAGCCCGCCGCCGCCGTCGCCCCAGCCCGCGGCGGTCTCCCTCGGATCCGCGCCGGGCGGGAGGATGTCGCGGAAGAACGCGGGCCCCTGCCCCGTGTCGATCACGCCACGAAGCTGGCCGGTCGCGTACCAGTTGCGGATCGACTCGACGAAGCCCACATCCTCCCGCGGCAACCCGTCCAGGTAGATGCTCCGCAGCCCGCCTATGAACTCCGCGTGATCGGAGACCACCAGGAAGTCCAGGGGCGCCTCCAGCCGCATCCATGCCCGGTGGTACGGATGCATGACCGGGATGCCCTTCGCGAAGCGGTAGGCGTAGTCCGGATCGACACTCAGGTTGTTGTTGAAGAACGCGTCGATGGAATACGACGTGTGTAGATGCGTATCGCCCCAGAGCAGCTTCGTCTCGGCGGAAACGGCCGGCGCCAACGTCGCGAGCGCGGCGACGACTCCAGGCCAGCCGCGCTTCGCAGCGGAGGTGTACCAAGACATGCGGGCGCTCCCTCGTATCGCGCTAATCCAACATGGAACAGGCAGCGGCCAGATCGGGCACCGCTTTCGGCAGGCTGGCAGGTGTCAGGTGAACAGAGCCTCGCTCCAACAGATCACCAAGCTCAGCACCATCCTCAACCGTCAGATCTCCGTCACCGATAGCCTTGGCAATCGCATTTCCGGCTTGCTTCAGCAGCACTTTTGTCTGGCGTATGTCCGTGCTGATTGCGGCCATGTGCGTTCCTTGATCAAGCGTGATCGCATTGGCCGCGCGGGCTTCCGCGGCGCAGATCGCGTCGCGCGCCAGGAGATCGAGCCTGACGGGTCTGTAACGGGCTATGCCGCCTGTGATCTCTGGCGTCAGCTCAGGATACATCGCCTTCCCCACGGCACGGCGCAGCGGTGAGTGGGCGACATAAATGCTGCCATCGCCAGTCACGACGCTGATCGCCAGCGAGTCTTCCCGACCCTCGGCAAAGTAGCGCAGCTTGCCGGTCTCCCGGTCGAGCAGCCCCATACCGACATGCAACATCAGGTTTGCGCCCAAAAAAGACTTGCCACCCGCGATGGCAATAACCACTCCGTTGGCAGTCACCGTCGCCGTCAGCGCATTGGATTGCTTGTCCACGTTGGTATACCCGTCAAACCCGGTCAAGTCACCGGCCCACTCGATCACACCCGTCTCACCCGTGTCGATCAGTTTGAAGACATCACTGGCAGTTACAGCAAACAGCTCGTTGTTCTCCGGCGCCACCGAGACGGAAGCCAGCAGTGGTTGTCCAACGTCCACGCGCCATATCTCGTTGAGCTCCCCATCCAACGCGATCACGTTGCCAATATTATCGGACACGTACACGCGGCGGCCGTCCGCGCTGAGCGCCGGCGCCGATCCAGTGCCCCCTTGAAAGGTCGCCTGATGCAGGATTCTGAAATCCAGCTCACCATTGCCGTCGTCATCGACCAAGTCGAGCGCGTAGATCGCACCCATCTCCGAAAGGCCGTCCTCAGTTCCGTCCTCCCCATCTTCCGCGGTCGCGGCGATATAAAGCCGGCCACTGTCCGGAGAGACGCTGAAATAGTTGGTTACCAAGCCTCCCCCGCCGAAAATGAAACGCAACATGTAGGAGAAGACACTAAGCCCACCTTCAGTCTTGCCGAAGGCCTCGGCCATCAACGTATCGACCCTGTCCATGACAAAGCCGGGAATTCTCCTCCCGGTGTCACTGACGGCGGGCGCGCCGGGCAGTTGCCCGATGGGCGCCAACAGCTCTCCGGTCTGCCGGCCAAACGCAAACAGCTCTCCGGCTTCGGATACGGTCACAAGCGAATCCGTTGTCGCGTGATAGTTGAAACTATGAACCTTCGTGTTAGGGCGTTTGCCGGGTTCGAGGGGGGGAAGACTCAAGCCTGTCTCCGTGCTCCAGACCACAGACCCATCAGGCCTGAGCGCCACGGCCCGCGTATAGCTGGCGATATAGATGATCTGCTGCCCCGGGTTGTCCGGGTCGTTCAACAGGAAAGGGGGGCTGCTGAGCTCTCGATCACTGTCGGCGGGTAACGCCCAGCGTCGCTCCCCGGTTTGAGCATCCAGAGACACCGTGGCGACCCGCTCACCATGGTAGAAGAAAGGGCTGAAATAGAGATTGCCTTCATTGTCGAAGGTAGGCCCACTACCCACGAAGTACGACGGCTCCGCCACCCAATCGAGTTCAAACATGGGGGCGGCCGCAACCCAGACGTTATCTGAATTGGCGACGTCGACATGAATCGCGCTGAAGGACTCCGGTTCGGGGATAACATCGTGGTCATGGATCCCCGCAGCACGTGCTCCAACCGGCTTCCAGAGAGTCTTGGCAGGTGGATCAAAGACCTTTGGACTATGGGGACGATCGCTTTCCGCGAACATCCTGAACAAGACCAGGCCAGCAATCACGATCAGCGACAGCAAGACCGCTTTCCGGATTTTCGCTTCCAAGACGGCTAATCTCTTGTTTCTCTTGTATCTCGTGTGCGCTAGCGTGCCCGAATCGCGGCTGCCGACTGCAACGCGAGTTCTCGCCCGTTCCGGCGCCTCTGGCCTAAAGCCGTCGCCGCGCACCACCACGCGGGTGGCGAGCCAATGCGCGCGGACGCGCGCGCGATCCATTGCAGTTTCCCGAGCATGTACGCGGCGTCACCGTCCGTCCGACGAGTTCGCCCTCGCCGTCGAAGGCACCCACCACTGTACGCCTGAAGGGACATGCGTCTACCAAGACTGCAAACGTCCAGTTGACCTGCGCTACACTCCGTTGCCAACGAGGTCGTGTTTCCCTTGCACGTATAGCTGTTTGCCCAACTGCATGTTACGACGCTGGCGCGACCTCGTACATCGGTTGTGGGAGAAATCAGGGCTGGAGGGAATGAGGTCATGACGGATGCTGCAGAGCGCGAGTCGCGCGGCTGGGTCGGCTGGGCGCAGGTAGGACTGCTAGTGATCGCACTGGCCGCGGGAATCTACTTCGCCCGGGCGCCAGGCGTGGCGCCGATAGGCGGGGACTCGATCCGCAGCGCAGAAGCCCCGTCGGTGCGCGTGTTGCGCCCCGAGGCGGGTTCGCATGCCCTGTCGGTGGCCCTCACCGGCGAAGTGCATGCGCGGACACGGGTCGCGTTGCGGCCCCAGGCGGCCGGCCGGGTGGTCCAGGTTTCCCCCGCTCTACGCGCAGGCGGGACGTTCAAGGCCGGCGAGACGCTGCTGGTCGTGGATCCGCAGGACGCGGAGCTGAGGCTTGAGAGAGCACGCGGCACGCTCGCCTCGGAACGCGGAAGGCTGCGCCGCCACAGGGACCAGGGGGCGCTGGACGCTGCGGAGTATCGCGAACGGCACCCGGGCGCCGAGGTTCCGGCAGCGGTGGCGCGCCTGGGCCAGATCGAGCGTTTCGAGGGTAGTGTCCGGGCGGCCGCCGCGGGCGTCGAACTCGCCGAGTTGCGGTTGGCGGAAACGCGGTTATCGCTGCCCTTCGACGGCACCGTGATCGCCGCGCCCGTGTC
>VXNE01000038.1:3264-18838 GCA_009840715.1 Gammaproteobacteria bacterium | reverse complement strand
GTGCTGGACGGTGCGAGTTCGGGGCTGTGGTTCGACGGCTGGAAGGGCCGTGGGCCCCGGCGGGGCGCTACGCGGACAACGGTCGCGACCGGGAAATGGCGTCGGCGCGTAGTTGGCCGCTGGTCAAGGGTTGGCGGCGCGTGGGGCTGATCGATCCGGCCGAGGTGCCGGGGGCGTGACCGTGTCGCAACGCCCACGCGGGTCTCCGGTCACCTCCCCAGCCGATCGATCCGCTCCGCCCCGAACAGCGTCCAGCCGAGGTCGGGCTTTCCTGTCTCGAGCACGACCTCGTACACCACTTCCGGCGGGTCCGTCCGGCGGTACTCCCGTAGCCGCGTCCACTGGTTGAATTGGAGGCGCGAACTCGGCGGCCAGTCGATCTTGCCGAGGGAGTCCGGGTCCACGAGGGCGCCGTAGGCCACGAGCACGTTGCCGGTCTCCGGGAGCCAGTCGGCGTCGCCCATGGCGACCGCGATCACCCGGTCCGGCCCGAACGCCTCGGACTGCCAGACCTCGCGAACAGTGCGGCGGTCCTCGTCGATGGCGTACTCGACGGCGCGCGACCAGGTCTCCTCGATGGGCAGCGGCGGATCGAAGGGACGGGCCTGGTAGTTGCCGTTGTCGAACAGCAGCAGCGTGCCCTGGGGCGTAGGGCTCGGGGAGTGCTGGTGGTAGGGCCAGCGGACGTCGCCGTCGGCCTGCAGGACCTTGTCGGACAGCGCGCCCCAGCCGCTCGGTTCGCCGAAGATCCAGATGATCTCGCGGGTCGCCCGGTCGATCTTCACGGCCGCGGCCTGGTAGCGGAAGTTGACGATCAGCGAGTCGTCCGACGCGTCGTAGAGCAGGTTGTTGGCGTGGCTCCAGTCGACCGTGTCGGGAAAGCCCCTGCGGATCCAGTAGGGCGAAATCGTCTCGTAGCCGATGCGGAACGGGTCCATGTGGTCGAACGCCCGCCACTCCCAGACGATCCGGCCCGTGTCCCGCTCGAACTCGTGGATGACGTCGCCCATGACCTTCTGGCGCTCGCGCGGGGCGTCCGGGTCGGTTTCGCTCGTGTAGTAGCCGTCGATCTCCTTCCACTGCGTGCCAAGCACGACGATGTTGCCGTTCGGCAATTCGTCGATCTCGTGGTGGAAGGTCTGGGCGTCAACGGGCACGCCCTCGGCCGGGCCCTGGGGCCGCCGCGCGGCATACCAGGAGCGTACCGTGTTGCCGAGCCAGTCGATCTCCAGCAGGCGGTTGTCGGCCGTGAGGAAGGCGAGGTTGCCGTTGTCGAGTTTCTCGAAGTCGCTGATGCGGGAGTCGGTGCGGTAGTACCAGACCACGTCGCCGACGGCGTCGAGGGCCATCAGCATGCCGAACGAGGCGTTGTAGTCGGCGATCTCCTGGCTGACGCCCACCCGCCGCCGGCGCGGATTGAAGAGCGTGACGCCGGGTTCCATGAGCGCGGGCTCGCTGACGCGAGTCTCGACCGGGGGAAACTCCGTGCCGACCTCCGGCAGCGGCGGGGTCTCGAACTCGAACGGTCCCGCGCTGCCCTCGCGGCCGGCCCCGTCACGGACGCTGACCTCGATCCGGTGCGTACGCCCGGGACGCATGCCAACGAGGGCGAGTCCGTCGGCGGGATCCTCGCCGGTACCGTATTCGAGCGTCCAGGCGTTGACGCCGTCGGTGATCGCGACCTCGGTCGACACCGGCACGTTGGTCTCGAACCCGAGCACCGCCGCGAGCGGTGCGCGCGGATTCGGATTGGGTTCTACGGCCGGACCTTCGACGAACTCCGGGCCGCGCCCGCAGCCTGCGAGCAGCAATGCGAGGGCAAGGCCAGCGGCGTGGCGCTCGTGCATGACGGATCTCCACATCCCCTTCGGTGTAAGGTAGCTCCTCCCGCGGGCCAAGGCGGCCGGCGCTCGGGGACCCGCCGCTATACTCTGCCCGAAAAGAGGACGTTCGGGGGGAGCCGACATGGCGACGTGGCGAAACTGGATTCTGGGCGCCATGGTGCTGGCCATGGCCTCCGGAGCCCTCGCGCAGGAGGACTACCTCAGTCCCGAGTTGCGCGCCCGCGTCGAGGCGCTGAAGGCCGCGGTTGCGGCCGAACCCACGGGGCCCGCCACCCGCGAAGCGCGGATGCACGTGCTCTGGGACTGGATGAACGCGTACTCGCTGACGGGCGGCACCCTCCCCGTGAACGCGGTCTTCCTGGGCATGTCCGTGCTGACCTATCCCGAGTCGGCGGACGGCACCGGCGCCACGCTCGACGCCTTCGTGAAGGAATTCACGCTGCTCGACGAGCAACCCGACGCCATCGGGACGTTGACCGCCGATCTCGGTCCCTACGTCGCCGGCGCGTTCGTTACCGTGCGGCAGACGCATACCGTCGGTACGAAGCCCGTCGAGACCGGGGGAGGCTTCCTCGTGACGCGCCACTTCATGGCGGGACACGGCCGCTGGCAGACGGAGGACCCCGCCGGGGATCACTACATCTCGATTTCGTCGTCGAACCCGGACGTGCGACTCGTCGCGGACAGCCATCCCTTCGGCGGCATGCACGGCGGATTCCGCGGCGCCCTGGCGACGCTGCTCTTCCGCGTGGACGCCGGCACGCTAAGGGAAGGCGACACCGTGACCATCACCTACGGCGACACGTCCGGCGGCAGCCGCGGGCTGCGCATGTCCACGATCTCGTCGGACCGGATGCCCCTGCCGCTCTATCTCGACTTCGATGGCTCGAAACTGTTCTTCACGCTTCCCATCCAGCACATCGTCGTCACCGGCGCCGAGACGGCCGGCGTCCATGGTTTCGCGCCTTCGGTGGTCGCGACGGGCGAGCCCTTCGACATGTCGGTGCGCGCCCAGGACCAGTACTACAACCGCGGTACCGGGGCGATCCCGGGCTGGGAGATTCTCCTCGACGGCGCGCCCTTCCGCAGCCTGGCTGCCGGCGGCCCCGCCATCCAGATGCTCGAGGACGTGACCCTCGACGCACCAGGCGTGTACCGATTCACCATCCGTTCCGCGGACGGCGCCATCGTCGGCGAGGCCAACCCTGTCCTCGTCGAGGACGATCCGCAGCGGCGCGTGTACTGGGGGGACACCCACGGCCACTCCGGGTTCGCGGAAGGAATCGGCACGCCGGAACGTTTCATGACCTGGGCCCGGGACGACGCGCGCCTCGACTACGTCATGCACTCGGAACACGACATCTGGACCGACGACTTCGAGTGGAACGTCCTTGCGGACAACGTCCGGCGCTTCACGAAGGAGGGCGAGTTCATCGCGTACCTCGGCTACGAGTGGACCGTGAGCGCCCGCCAGGGCGGCCATCACAACGTGATGTTCCGCACCCCCGACGACCGGATGCCGATCCGCGCCCAGTTCTTCCCGACGCTCTCCTCCCTCTACCAGGGGCTGCGCACGCACCACGACCCCCGGGACGTCGTCGTCATTCCGCACGCGCACCAGAACGGTGAGTACCGGATGAACGACCCCCTGCTCGAACCGCTCATCGAGATCATGTCGAACCACGGGACGTTCGAGTGGTTCGGACGCATGTACCTGAGCCACGGTCACCAGGTGGGCTTCACGGCGGCGAGCGACAACCACCTGAGCCAGCCCGGTTACTCCGCGCCCCTTCCGGGCGGCCTCGCCCAGACCGGCGGTCTCGGCGCGGTGATCGCGCAGGAACGCACCACGGACGCGCTGTTCGACGCGATGAAGGACCTCAAGGCGTACGCCACCAACGGCGACCGGATCGTGCTGGACTTCAGCCTGAACGGCGAACAGATGGGGACGCGCGTGCCTTTCTCCGAGACGCGGCGCATCGAGGGGCGGATCGTCGGCACGGCGCCCATCGATACGGTGACCGTCGTGAAGAACGACGCCGTGATCTGGGAACGGGATGTCGCGACCCTCGAGGGGGACGCGGGCGGTGACGGAACGTATCAACTGAGTTTCGAGACCTCCTCCGTGCCCCTGCACCCGCGCGACAACCCCCGCGGGTGGCGTCATTGGGAGGGCACGCTCAAGGTCTCCGGCGCCACCGTCGCGTCGGCGGTGCCGCAGGACTTCCAGGATCTTGCGGCGACGGAGTTCGAGGCGACGGGACCCGGCGAGTTCCGCTTCCGCACCCAGACCCGTGGGGACACCAGCTCGATCGCGCTGGAACTCCGCGACGTCGCCGAGTCGGCGACGGTGGAGCTCGATCTCCTGGAAGCGCGGGAGACCGGCGGCGCACCGCTCATCTTCAGCGCTCACAACCTGGTGCCCGCCGCGTCAGTCACCCTTCGGGTAGCCGACATCGACGGCGGGCGGACCGCGGCCGAACTGCCCATCGGTCCCTGGACGGACCGCGCGGTGCTCCGCCGCGTGGTCGCGGACGGTCCGCGGGACCTGACCTTCTCCATGGAAGACACCAGTACGCTGCAGGGCGACTACTACTACGTGCGCGTCACGCAGACGAACGACGCGATCGCCTGGTCGAGCCCGATCTGGGTGGGCGGTTACGGCAAGCGCTGATCGGGGTCACGTGGCGTCCAATCTCGTCCCGCGGCTCCTCCGCGAGCCGCTGCTCCACTTCGCCGTCCTCGGGGCGGTGCTCTTCGGCGCGTACGAGGTCACCCGCCCCGACGGGCAGGAACGGGACCGGGTCGTCGAAGTCGACCGCCACGAGCTGAACCGCCTGGCGGCGCAGTGGGAGGCGCAGTGGCGTCGTCCCCCGTCCACCGACGAACTCGCACGGCTGGCAGAGGCCCGCGTGCAGGAGGAACTGCTCTACCGAGAAGCCGTGGCCATGGGCCTGGATCGCGGGGACGCGGTGGTGCGCCGGCGCCTCGGACAGAAGCTCACCATCGCGTGGGCCGACCTGGCCGCGCTGGCGGTGCCCGAAGAGAGTGCGTTGACGGCGTACTACGAAGCGCATGCCGACCGCTATCAGGTTCCCGCCGAACTGACGCTTTCACACCGGTTCTTCAGCCGCGACCGGCGCGGCGCAGAAGCCGAGGCCGCGGCGGCGACCGCCCTCGAACGGCTGCTGGCCGGCGCGACCGTGCAGGACGACGCGTTCCACGGGGCGAAGCTGCTGACCCTGCCGAACCCGCAGCGGCTGGTCGGCGATTTCGGCACCACCTTCCGCGACGCCGTCCTGGCCGCCGCGGAGGCCGCAACGCAGGACTGGTTCGGTCCCGTGCGCTCGGCCTACGGCTGGCACCTCGTCCGCATCCACACGTACACCACGCCCCACCCGAGGCCGTTCGACGAAGTCCGCGACCAGGTGCACCTCGACTGGCAGCGCGAGCAGATCGAACGTGACCGGGAGCGACGCCTGGAAGCGTTGCGCGACGCCTACGACGTGCGCATCGCGCCCCTGGCCCCGGTCACGGACCGCGGGGACGCATCCCGGCAAGCGGACGCGCCTTGATCCACCGCGCCGCGTCCGTGCTGCTGCTCGTCGCCTCGACCGGCGCCCTGCACGCGCACGACATGCAGATGGCCATCGTCGAGGTGCGCGAGATCGCCGAGGGCGCGTACACCCTGACGATGCGCACGGCGCTGGGCGCGGAGCGACTGCCTGGGATCGAGCTGTCGCTGACCGAGGGCTGCGAAGACGTCGGGCCGATACGACGCGTCGAACGCTTCGACCACGTCTCCTTCGAGCGGCGCATCGCCTGCCCGGTGGACGGTCCACCCCCCGCGCTCGGGATCTGGAACGCCGGCATCGTCGACGCCCTCATCCGTATCGAGGACCGGGCTGGCAACCTCACGACGCGCATCGTCTCGGAGCCGTTCGCCGAGATCGTCCTGGGCGACCCGGGAGCGGGCATCGCCGAACGCTTCCTGCTCGGCGTGGAGCACATCCTCTCGGGGGTCGATCACCTGCTCTTCGTGTTCGGCATCCTGCTGCTCGTCCGGGGAGTGCGCGTCGTCGTGGCGACCATTACCGCCTTCACCCTCGCGCACTCCCTGACCCTCGCGCTCACCGTCCTCGACGTCGTGCGGGTACCCGGCCCCCCGGTCGAGGCGTTCATCGCCCTCTCGATCGTCTACCTGGCGCTCGAGGTCGTCCGCCGCGACCGCACGGCCGACGCCCGGCTGACGCCCCCGTGGGCGGTCGCCTTCGCGTTCGGCCTGATCCACGGGTTCGGCTTCGCGGGGGCCCTGGCGGAAACGGGGCTGCCGCCGGGGGAAGTGCCGATGACGCTGTTCCTGTTCAACGTGGGCATCGAGGCGGGCCAGATTGCGTTCGCGAGCGTCTCGGGCGCCGTGCTGTGGCTGGCCTACCGGGTGCTGCAGACGCGCTCGTGGTACCTGGACCGCGCGGCCGCGTACGGTTTGGGGGGCATCGCGAGCTTCTGGGTGATCGACCGGGTCGCGGGGTTCTGGTAGCGAACCCGCGCCTGGTCAGGCCTCCCCGCCCTCGCCTGTCGAAGCGATGGCCGCGGACCCGGTGTGCGCCTCGACCACCGCGAGTCGCGTCTCCACCGCCCGCATGCGGTCGTCCAGCCTGCGGACGCTTTGATCCACCGCGCCGATGTCGGACCGGAGCTGGTCCATCTGGCGTTGCAGGTCCGCCCTCAGCCGATCGTCGCCCGCGCGCATTTCCAGCCGCAAATCCGCGATCTCCGCGTGCAGCGTCGTCCAACTTGCGAGGGACACGCCGAGGATCGCGACACCCATAGACAGGATCGCCACCATCTCGTTGCTGATGCCGTTACGGCGGGCGGCGGGTCCGGAACCCCGCTCCGCGTGCGCTGCTTCCATGCTGTCAGTCACCTGCGCGAACTCCCTCGGGAACGGAGCACCTTAAGGTGGTCCCGCAGTGGCGGATATAGGATAACAACCCTGACGAGCGTGGGATATCGTCCACCCTTGGGGGCAGCTATCGCCGTGTCGGCAAGTACCAGATCGGTGACGTGAACGCGCGCTCCTGCAAGGTCGCCGGAACCCCCTCGGGAAGCGGTATCCCCGTCGCGACGGAGTCATACAACGTCCAGCGTGGGGTCGGAATCTCCAGCACCCGAACATAGTAGAACGCCGGCGACGTCGGGTCGAACTCCGGGTCTTCCCAGACCGCGGCCAGCGTGGCCGCTCCAATCGTGTTGTCGTACGTCGCCGTGGCGAGGTCCACGGTGTTCCCGACCGGCCGGACGCCCTCCGCCGTGCGCCGGTTCTCGCCCCCGAGCGCCACGTCGAAGATGCGCTCTTCGGCCACGCCTTCGCGCAGGCTACCCTTGACGATCTGGAGCCGGTCGAGGTTGCCGCCCCGGGCGTCCTTCGCCGCCCAGACCGCCAACGTCGGGGCACCGGACGGGTCGCCGTCGCCTGAGGTGTCGCCGCGGAGCACGCCCCCCATCGGGACGCCGCCGGCGTACGCCCTCGCCGTACGGTCTCCCGCTTCGACGAGAGACGGCTCGAAGTCCCAGCCGCCGAAGAACCGTACCCTGATCCGCGTTCCCGTCGTCCCGTAGGTCTCGCTGCGGCGGAATGCCGCGAAGATGGCCTCCCTGGTGTTCTCGTCCGCCCAGGCCGCGGTCAGGCCGGAGGCGCCCGTGACCATCCCGGAGGCCGGACGCGCCATCCGCTGCTCCGGAGTGCCGTCGCGGAACGGGCCGCTCGCCGCGCTCAGGTTGTCTTCCTCGATGGCGGAGACACCAGAGTGGTAGTCGGAGCCCCCGGACAGCCCGAAGCGGAAGGGATTGAAGCCGGACCTTGCCTGCAGCGCGATGCCGTTGAGGTACGCCTCCCGGACGTAGCTCCCCCGCGGCTCGCTGTAGCGCTCCCCGGCCAGGGAACTGAGCAGGCGCGTGTAGAGCTCGAAGCCGGCGAACTCGTCGTTCGGCGACAGTGCGGGATGCGTTTCGGACGTCCCCTTGTGCTGCGAGACCTCGAGCATCGGCTCGTTCCGGGTCCGCCGCGCCGCGTAGTGCGCGTTCAGCGGCTCGCCGAATGAATCGGTCAGCGCGAACATGTGGCCGTTCGAGACGTTCGAGTTGTGCGGGATCGCGATGGCGTCGACGCCACGCATGCGTTGCGCCTCGAGATACGACCAGAGGTCCTCCGGGTGGATCGAGTCGACGCGCGAATACGGATGCGGCAGATCGTCCGTGCCCTCGAACACCACGACCCGGTGCAGGTTGCCGAAGTCCGGCATTGACGAGGTCCATTCAAAGGCCGCAAAGGTCGTGAACTCCCCGGGCGCGTAATGGCGGTCCGCCGTCGCGACGATCTTGCCCCATACGTCGGCCTCCTGCGCCCTGTTGAAGAGCACGGGATTCGGGTCGATGTGGCGCATGGACCGGGCCCAGTCCATCAGCGCCTGCCGAAGCATGTCCGGCTCCGCGGACGCTGCCTGCCGGGCGACCGCGGATTCCGCATCCGGATGGCCCGGCTCCGCCAGGGAGTGAAAGGCGCCCAGCATCTCGGCATGGTCGCTCACCCCGAGGAAGTCGAGGGGCGTGTTGAGCTGGATCTTCGTCCCCCCGACGTGCTCGAGGGGCTCGCCCTTGGCGAAGCGGTAGGAGTCGTCGGGGGTGCGCGTCTCCCCGCCGGTCCAGGCGTCGTTCGAGTAGCGCGTGTGCAGGTGCAGGTCCCCGAAGTAGACGTGCTCCGCGGCTCCGGCCGTCATCGTTGCGGCGAGTGCGCCCGTAACCAGCCACCCTCTAGCGGCGTTCCTCATCGTCGCATCACCGGGGCGGGTATCCACCGACCCAAATGGGACTCGACCAGGCTCCCGCATCGTTCGCCTGCAGCACGCGGACGTAGTAGTAGTCGCCCTGCCGCGGCGTCGAGGTGTCCGTGAACTCGAACGCGACGTCCCGGACACCCGCGCCGACGCGACGCAGCTCGACGTAATCGTCGTAGTCCGGAATCGGCATCGTGGCGCGGACCGCTCCGGCCACCGTCTGCGCGACCGGCAGTTGTACGCCGGTCGCCGCGATGGTGACCGGCGGCCGGTAGATCGGAGGCGCCGAGCCGGTCTCCCGGGTCTCGTCGAGGCGGATGTCGACCATCGCCTCGTCGGTGAGGTCCGTCACGTTCAGCACGATGGTGCTGGCGTCGCCGCGGGTGATCGTGTGGAAGCGCACCTCGTTGCCGTCGCGCTCGAGGTACTGCCAGTTCGGGTTCGCCTCGTCGGTGAGTTGCGCGTCGGCAACCGTCCCGCCGAGGAGCGTCAGCGTCCCCTGCCAGTGCCGCCAGCCCCGTGGCGGGTCGCCCCAGTGGAGCGGCGTGGCGTCAGAATGGAACGACACATGCAGCGCGGTCGACCTCTCCGCCTCCGCGCCCGTCGCCGTCAGGTGCTCCCGGGACCAGACCGGCACGTCGTTCTTGAAGACCGTGATGGTGTCGATCGCCGCCGTGCCGATCACGCGGCCTCGTACGGTCCGCTCCGTCGCGAAGTCGGTGCGTTCCCCCATGCCGGCCCCGTTGAGGCTGACGTCCAGGATGATGCGGTCGCCCGTGGTCGCGTAGGTGCGGCGCGCCTTCATGCCGTCGAAGATCGCGTCGCGCGAACGCTCCGGCGCGAGGACAGCCCCGAGCCCACCGCGCTGCGCGAGCGAGTTGCGGCTCGGGGCGGCGTAACCCGGATGCGACAGGTGATCGTCGGAGGCCGCCACGAAGCCCACCTGGTGACCGTTGCCGAGGTAGTTCCGGATGAACCACTCGAACGTCCCGTGCATCGACATCACCTCGATCAGCGGCTCGAGAACCGGGTCCGAGTTGCGCGCGTCGCCGGGATTGTGCGCGTGGGGGATGACGACGACGTCCGCCGGGTCATGCTTCTCCCGGAGCCCCTGGTAGAGGCTCGAGAGCGTTGGGTACTCGAGGGCCGACACGCGCTCCCGCCCCGCCGTCGTGCGGAAGAGCACGTTGTGGTGACCGCCCCCGGTCCAGGCGCGCACGGTCCATTCGTAACCCAGGTACGGGATGAACTGCCCGGGCGCGTCGTACTGCGAGACGGTGTCCCGCATCAGGCGCCACTCGGCTTCGTCGAGGGCGGTGTCGTGTTCCGAGTGGGTGACGTAGTCGAGCCGCGCATCGTCGCGGGCGAAGCGCATGAAGTAGTCGACCGTGCCGATGCCTTCCGCGTAACCCGAGTGGCCATGCGTGTCGCCCCAGTAGATGCGCCGCTCGGGCGCCTCCTCCACGAGGATGGGGTTGGCTTCACCGACGAGGGCCCCGTCCATCGAACGGAGGTCGATCCAGTGCGGGCCGACCTCGTCGATGGTGAGCTCCACCGCCTGGATCGGTTCGGCCCCCGCCTCAGTGGTCGCGGCGACCGCGCCGTCCAGCCACACCTCGAACCCCGGGATGTCCCCCGTCGCGCGGTTGTACCAGTCGTCTTCGGCCCGCACGGAAACCTCGAACGGTTCGCCGGCCGCCACGACGCTCGGTGCGAATCCGTGCACTCCGGTCGCCTTCGCTCCCACGATCTCGAAGGGCTGCAGCGGCAACATGAACCAGTCGCCGGAGCCGTCGATGTCCACGTACAGAGGCATCGGCACGTGCTCTCCGGAGACCGTGGTGACGCGCAGCCCGGGGCCGCCGCCGGAGGTGTCGCCGTAGGTCACCGTTACGGTCTCGCCCGGATCGACCGCGCCCCCGGTCACGCGGAAGGCGACCGCCGGCTCCGGCGCGCGGAAGCCCCCGTGGGGGCCTCTCGCCATGATGGTCTCCGCCTCGAAGACCGCGTCCGCATCGCTGGTCGTGACGGTGACGTAATCCTGGCCGGCCGGGTCGTCCGTCTGGAACGCCCCGTACACGGTGTTGAAGTGGCGCGCGACCCAGACGCCGCCTCCCGGGGCTATGCCGCGGCTGCCCGCCGTCCACGTCTGGGTGATGGTGGCGAGGCTCCCCGCCACGAACGGCCCGGTGTCCCCGACCAGGCTGCCGAGCGCTTCCGGTTCCTCGTCACGCAACCGGTACTCGCGCACCAGGGCATCCACGCGGGCGCCGGCCGCTATTGCTGCCTCGCCGGTCGGTGGAACGGTCGCGTAGCGCCGCACGTCCGGTGCGAACGGCGATCCCGGGCGGCCCGCCAGCGCGTGCGCGTCCACCCAGTCCGCCAGCACCCGCGCCCGCGCCGCGATGGACCCGGCATCGGTAGGCGCCTCGCCCACCGCGCGTTTCAGGGCTTCGATGTCGCTGCGCAACCCCGTCGGGGTGCCCTCTGGAGAGGCCTCCGGAGCCGGCGCTTCAGACGGCTGCGTGCCGGACTCCGTGCCGCAACCGGCCGCCATGGCGAGCGCGGCGCAAGCCAGCAGTCCGCCGAGATCCCGAACCTCGAACCGTCTCATGCCGTCTCCCCCTCCCGCTCCCGGAAATGGCGGCTCCGGCGCGCGGTCAGTACCCCTCGAGTTCCCCGTACCGGTTCCGGTGGAAGTTCACGTCGCCGAAGGTCTGCTCCGTCACGGCCTGACGCTTGATGTAGAAGCCGATGTCGAACTCGTCGGTCATGCCGATCCCGCCGTGCATCTGGATCCCCTCGCGGGACACGGTGTGAAACGTCTCTCCCACCTTCGCCTTGGCGAGGCTCGCGAGCTTCGCGACCTCGGCGCCGTCTCGCTCCTCGTCGAGGGCCGTGAGGGCCTCGAGGACGACGGACTTCGAGAGTTCGAGTTCGCAGAACATGTTCGCCGCGCGGTGCTTGAGCGCCTGGAAGGAGCCGATGGGGACGCCGAACTGCTCGCGCTCCTTCAGGTACTGCACGGTGCGGTCGAAACACTCGAGCGCGGCACCGAGCATCTCCGCGGAAATGCCGATCCGCGCGATGTCGAGGGTCGGGTCGAGCACGTCGGCGCCCCTGTCCACCTCGCCGACGATGGTCTCCGGTCCCGCGGCGACGTCGTTGAAGGCGATGTTCGCGGCATTGCGGCTGTCCGTCATGCGCGTGCGGGTGATCTCGATGCCGGACGCCCCGGCGTCGACGAGGAACAGGGTGATGCCGTCGCGGTCGCCAGGCTCCCCCGACGTCCGGGCGGCGACCAGCAGCGTGTCCGCCACGTTGCCGTCCAGCACGAAGGTCTTGGACCCGGACAGCACGTAGCCGTCGCCGGACGGGGTCGCCATGGTGGCCACGCCGTAGGGATCGTGGCGATGCGACTCCTCGAGCGCGAGCGCCAGCAGCAATTCCCCGGAGGCGACCTTGGGCAGAACCGCGGCTTTCATCGCGTCGCTGCCGCCCACGTTCACCGCCGTGCCGGCCACCCAGACGCTCGCGAAGAGCGGGCTCGCCGTCAGGTTGCGGCCCGTTTCCTCGGTCACGACGCCCAGGCCCTTGTAGCCGAAGGCCAGCCCGCCGTGCTCCTCCGGGAACGGGATGCCCGGCCAGCCGAGTTCCGCCATGGACGACCACGTCTCCCGGTCGAAGCCGTCCGGGCTGTCCTCGTCGCGCAGCCTGCGCAACTGGGCGATCGGCGCGTTCTCGGCGCAGAACTCGCGCGCGGTGTCCTTGAGCATGTTCTGCTCTTCATTGAGAATCATGGGCATGGCGTCGGTCCTTCTGAAGGCGGCCATATAGTACCTTCACGGTCTACGGATGGGAGATGCGCATGTACCAGGAGATCCTTTACGAGGTGGACGAACCGGTCGCCGTCGTGACGATGAACCGGCCCGCCAGCCTGAACGCCTTCACGGCCCTCATGCTCGCCGAAGTCCGGCACGCCCTCGCCGAGGCCGAGCGCGACGAGCGCGTCGTGGGCATCGTGCTGACGGGCGCCGGACGTGGGTTCTGCGCGGGCATGGACATGAACGCGCTCAACACCATGTCCGCCAGCGGCGGGGAACGCGAGGCCGAGGACCTCTCCCACCTGGCCGCCAACCCCGGCAACCCGGACATGGGCGACAACTTCGCCCACATCTACGACCATCTGCTCGGGCTGCGGAAGCCGCTGATCGCGGCCGTCAACGGCGCCGCCGCCGGTCTCGGCATGAGCTATGCCCTGCTCGCGGACCTGCGCTTCGTCGAGAAGACCGCCAAGTTCACCACGGCGTTCTCGGCCCGCGGCCTGGTCGCGGAGCACGGCATGAGCTGGATCCTCCCGCGGCTGCTCGGTCCCGCGAAGGCGCTCGACATCCTCTGGACCGCGCGTCGCATCGCCGGGGAAGAGGCCGTGGCGATGGGCCTCGGGGACCGCCTCTGCGAGACAGGCGAGTCCGTGGACGACGCGAAGGAGTACGTCCGCCAGCTCGCCGCCACGGCGGCGCCGCTGTCGCTCATGATCATGAAGCAGCAGGTCTACAAGCACATCGACATGCCGATCGGCCCCGCGATGGACGAGACGGAACGCCTGATGGACGAAAGCCTCGTGCGGCCGGACTTCCGCGAAGGGGTCCGCTCCTTCATGGAGAAGCGTCCCCCGAACTTCGACCGCGTCAAGGTGGGCTGACGCCGTGGCAGAGCAATCCGCTTCGGGCGCCGAGGTCATCTCGACCGACCTGAAAGCCCTGGACTGGCCCGGACTGGTCGCCGACCTCAACCGGCTGCTGCGGCTCCGGACCACGCCCATCGGCATGAAGCTCTTCGAGACCGTGGCCGACATGGAGGCCATACCCCGCATCCGCCGGCCCGGGAGCATCCACACCACCGACCAGATCGTCGGCCAGGCGTGCCGCAATGGCTGGACCGTCGGCATTACCGCGGACGACCTGGTCGGCGCGCAGTGCTCCACCGTCATCGGGCTGCATCCGCGCAGCGACGACTGGCTGTCGGGCGACCGCATGGCGGGTGTGTGGTACGAGACGCTCGAGGACGCTTCCGCGCACCAGCACTCGATGGACGTGGTGCCGTTCGGCCGGTACGAGGCCATGGCGGTGAGTCCGCTCGCAAGCGGCCGGCTCGACCCACCCGACATCGCCATGATCTATGCGACGCCGGCGCAGATGATCCTGTTCATCAACGGCCTGCAGTGGACGGGCTACCGGAAGCTCGAGTGGGGTTGCGTCGGCGAGTCCGCCTGCGCCGACTCGTGGGGGCGCGCCTTGAAGACCGGGGAGCCAAGCCTGTCGATCCCCTGCTTCGCCGAGCGGCGTTACGGGGGCGTCATGGAGGACGAACTCCTGATGGCGTTGCCGCCGCATTTCCTGCCGGGGGTCGTCGCGGGCCTCGACCGACTGTCGCGCAACGGGTTGCGTTACCCCATCGCGCCCTACGGCGTGAACAACGACGCCCGGGCCGGGATGGGCGTCAGCTACGGCGACCGCTGAACCGCCGAGCGCGGTACTCCGGGTGGTGCGAGCGATGAACATCCGTTTCCTGCTCGTCGCCCTCCTCGCCGCAGCCTCGATGGCCGACGAGGCGGTCATCACCCGCGTCAACGTCATCTCGATGCTCGAACCGGGCGTCCTGACGGATCGCGACGTGACGGTGCGCGACGGCAGGATCGTCGCCGTCGGCGCCGGCGGCTCGGCGGAGACCTCCGACGGGACGCTTGTCATCGACGGCGCCGACCGCTTTCTCATCCCGGGGCTCGCCGAGATGCACGCGCACGTGCCTGTCGAACCGGAGTATCGCGACGAGGTGCTCTTCCTGTGGGTTGCGAACGGCGTGACCCTGGCCCGCGGCATGCTCGGCCACCCCGACCACCTGGTCCTGCGTGACGATCTCCTCGCGCATCGCGTGCTCGGCCCACGCCTCATCACGTCCGGACCGTCGTTCAGCGGGCGGACGGCTGGAGGCCCGGCAGCGGTGGCGGCGCGCGTTCGGGCGCAGCAACGCGACGGCTACGACTTCCTGAAGATTCACCCCGGGTTGACGGTCGAGGAGTTCGATGCGCTCGTCGCCGCGGCACGCGAGGTCGGCATCGGCTTCGCCGGACACGTCACCGCGGCCGTGGGGCTGTGGCCGAGCCTCGAGGCGGGCCAGACAACGGTCGATCACCTCGACGGGTACTTCGACGCGCTCGTGCGCGAGGACACCGACGTTCCGGAAGGCAGCACGTTGTCCTTCGGCCTGTGGCTCACTCCGTTTGTCGATCCGGACCGGATCCCGGCCGTGGCCGAACGCTCGCGGGCACTCGGCGGCGCCGTCGTGCCCACCGAGACCCTCTCGGAAAACACCACCGGAACGCACCGGTGGCGGGCCATGACGGAGCGCCCGGAGTTCCGCTACCTGCCGGCGGAACTGCGCGAGAACTACGTCGTCCGCGTGCAGCGCGCCGCACTGGCGGTCACGCCGGAGACCGGCGCCGAGTACCTGGCTCTGCGCAAGCGGCTCATCGTCGCCCTGCACGACGCTGGCGTACCCGTCCTCCTCGGCTCGGACTCGCCACAGGTCTTCAACGTGCCAGGCTTCTCGATCCACCGCGAACTCGAAGCGATGGTCGCCGCCGGACTCACGCCGTACGAGGCCCTGGCGACCGGAACGACCGCGCCAGCCGCGTTCCTCCGAACCGCCGACTGGGGCGCCATCGCTCCCGGGCGCGACGCGGATCTGGTACTGCTCGAGGCCGACCCGCTCGCCGACATCGCCAACACGCGCAAGATCGCCGGCGTGATGGTGCGCGGACGCTGGCTCGACCGGGCGGAAATCGACGCCGGGCTGGCCGCGATCGCCGAACGCCACCGCTGAGGGCTACGC